>JBBSEL010000422.1:0-4699 GCA_038239755.1 Chloroflexia bacterium
AGGCCACGCCGTCTATCGCCTCGGTCCCAGCGTCGGTGGGGGCCTGCACGCTCGCCAGGATGTCGGCAATCGCCTTGCCGGGGTCGAGCAGGGCCAGGGCATTAAAGCTGGCCGGGATCTTCTGCCAGCGCTTGCTCAGCGGGTCGGTCATGTATTGCGCCGCGCCGTCGGCCACCACCTGCACCTCCACGGCGTTGCCCAGCAACAGCGCCTTCGCCGTCGCCTGGAGCTTGCCGGGCCGCGACAGGTCGCCATCGGCCCCGGTGATATAGAGGCTGGACGGGGCCTTGTCGATCTTGCTCGTCGTCAAATTAAAGTGGAAGCTTTTGAGCGCGGCCATTTTGGGCGCACTCTTGCTCAGCACCTCGTCGGGTTTCATCGCGGTGGGCGCGGGCGTGGAGTCGCAGGCCGCCAGCAAGGCCGCCAGGGCAAACAGCACCAGGTCGGCCCCCCGGTGGAAGGGTCGTTGTCGCATAGAAGAATCCTCTCTCCTGATCGTCGGTCGGGGCGGGTCCCCGCCGGTACTATAACATAAACCCGCCGCCCCTGGTACGATCGGAGCCGGGGGCAGGACCGCGCCGCCGCCGCGCCGGGACGTTGTGCCCGCCCGCGGGGGCCAACCTGCGCTTGTGACCGGGGCAGGAATTCGGTATAATAAGAGGCATAAGGACGATCTGGCTTCTGCCCCAGGTCACTCTGTGCTACTTTAAAGGAAACGCATCGTGCCTGTGAACGAGCTAGACCCCAAACTGAACCCCCCTGCCCCGCCCTTGCGGGTCATCCTCCCGGTTGAAGATCCGCACATCGCCATCCCCGGCACCAGCACCAGCACAGGCAGCAAGTCGCTGGGCCGGGAGCTGTTTGAAACCGTGCTGATCGCCCTGCTGATGTTCATGCTGGTCCAGTCCATGGTGCAAAACCGTTGGGTGGATGGGCAGAGCATGGAGCCGACCCTGCATCACGACGAGCGCCTGATCATCGACCGCTTCAGCTATGTGCGCTGGGATGACACCCCCCTGGCCGGGCTGTTTGCCGCCCCGGTGGGAGCCGAGCGCCCCCATTACCTGCTGGGCGAAGGGCCGCAACGCGGCGATATCATCGTCCTGCACCCCCCAACCGGCGACACGACCGACTACATCAAACGGATCATCGCCTTCCCCGGTGAGACCATCGAGATCCGGCAGCGCGACGGCGTGTATATCAACGGCGTGCGGCTCAACGAGCCATACATCAAAGAAAAGCCGGATTATAATTACGGCCCCTACACCGTCCCCAGCCAGCATGTCTTTGTCCTGGGCGACAATCGCAACGACAGCAGCGACTCGCACCTGTGGGGGCCGCTGAAAATGAGCGACATTGTCGGCAAAGCCTGGATCTCCTACTGGCCGCGCGAACTGCTGGGGCTGGTCCCCCATCCCACCTACGCCGAAATGGGAACACACTAACCCGTGGGCACCCCACCCCTGGAGCTAGAGCAGGCCGGACCCCCCACCGCCCCGGCCCCCCGCCTGCTGCGCCCGGTCGGTGAGGGCGAGATCAGCGTCCGCGAGATCAGCTACGGCGAAGCCAAATCGTTGCGCCGCGAACTGTTCGAGACGATCCTGATTACGCTGATGATCTTCTTGCTGGCCCAGTCAATGGTGCAGAACCGGCGGGTGGAAGGGCACAGCATGGACCCGACCCTCCAGACGCAGGAATACCTGCTGATCGACAAGTTCAGCTACCTGCGCTGGGATAATACCCTGCTTGCCAATTTGGTCCACCCCAACGGCGACGAAGCGGTTCCGCTGTATGTGCTGGGCCAGGGGCCACAGCGCGGTGACATCGTCGTCCTCCATCCGCCGGAGGACGAGCTCGATTATATCAAGCGGATCGTCGCCCTCCCCGGCGAAACCATTGAGATCAAAAGCGACGACGGGGTCTATATCAACGGCGTGCGGTTGTATGAACCGTACATCAAAGAGAAGCCGAATTATAACTATGCGCCGTTCACCGTACCGGCCAACCATGTCTTTGTGCTGGGCGACAACCGCAACAACAGCAACGACTCGCATGCCTGGAAAGACCCGGCGCTAAAGATCGATGAGATCGTCGGCAAAGCCTGGATCGCCTACTGGCCGCAGACGGTCTGGGGGCCAATTCCCCACCCCACCTATGCCGATGGGGGCACCGCCGGACCCTGATCGCCCCGCGTTGCACCCCTGAGAGGCAAGACCGCCGGACGGGTCTTGCCTCTTCTGTTTCCCCGGCGCGCCCCTATTTACCTTGACCGAGTTCTGTAAAGCGCATATAATCGCATCAGATGGAAATCAGGGGTAGATAAGGGTGCGAAAAGGTACTCAGAAGGGCGCATCTTCTGGGACGGGTATCTTGAGCGGCGCAACTTCGTGTACACCCTAGCCATCCGGCAGCTATAGCATGGAAACGACATCATCTAGTGGCTTTCCGTCCCTGACCGCCTTTCTCAACGAAGGAATCTGGCGGCAACTCGAAGGGGTCATCAACGCCGCAACGCCGTGGCACCTGCTGCTGGTAGACCTGGAAGGCTACCTGATCGAGCGGGGGCTATCGGGGTCTTCCGGGGTGGAAGGCGGCGATCTGCTCCCCGCCGGGGCCGAACCCCTGCGCGATCCCCAGGCCTACGCCAGCTTCCGCGAGGCCATCGCCAACCACCATCCCACGTTGTTGACCGAGCCACAGCCGGGCGGCTCCCGGCTCTGGGTGGTGGTCCCCGTCAGCACCCAGGGCTATGTGCCCGGTGCGTTGCTTGTCGGCGGCATCCCCTGGGACGAACTGACCCCCGACCCCCAGGCCACCGAACTGCTGGCTGCCGGGCGGCGGATCATGAGCTTCACCACCGCCCTGGCCGATCTCTATGCCCGCGCCGACGCCGACACCGAGACCTTGCGCGCCCGTTATGCCCTCCAGGCCGAGCGCCAGACCACCTTGCAACAACTGTCGGCCTTGCTGGCCGGGTCGCGAGAGATCGATCCGATTGCCCGCACCGTCTTGATCGAGACGCGCCGCCTGTTCAGGGCCGACCGGGCCGCCGTCTTCCTGCGCGCCACCGACGGGGGCTTGCGCTGTATGGCGACCCTCGGCCTCTCGCAAGAATATGTCGATGCGGTGAACGCGCTGTATGAGCAATCGGCGGGCGGGCGCGCTGCCGCCACGCTCGATATCGTCTATGTGGCCGATGCCCAGGCCGACGAGGTGATGGGGCCGCTGCGGACGATGGCCCAGGCCGAAGGCTACCGCTCGCTTATTGTCGTGCCGTTTATCAAAGGCGGCGAACCGATCGGGGCACTGACCCTCTACCACAACACCGGGCACGAGTACAGTACCGATGACACAACCGCGCTCAACACCTTTGCCAACCAGATCGCCGTCGCCATCGATAATGCCTGGCTCTTTGAAGAGTCGCAGCGGCAACTGGCCCGGCTCACCTTCCTGGCCGAAGCGGGGCGGATGCTCAACTCCAGCCTGGAACTCAACCAGGTGTTTACCGGGGTCGCCCAGGCGGCGGCCAGCTTGATCGGCGGCGGCTGTGGCCTCTACCTGCGGCAGAGCGACGACCCGGTGCTGGAATTGCGTATTTACTTCGATCAGGTGCTGGAGGAGCAGGCGCGGCGGCAGGTCTACCTGGTGGCCCACTGCCCGGTGGTCGGTAGCGGGCCGATTGGCGCGGCAGCGCTGGGGAGTCGGGCACAACTGGTGCGCCGCACCGACCCCGCCGCCGAAACCGACCCCTACCTGGAGCCGCTGGGCAGCCACGCCTATCTGACCGTGCCGCTGCGGGTGCAGGAGCGGGTGGTGGGGGTGCTGGTCCTCTGGCTGTTCAATCCGCTGCGCCAGTTCAGCCCCGACGATATCACCCTGGCCGAGGCGCTGGCCGACCGGGCTGCCGTCGCGCTGGAGAATGCGCGGCTCTATGAGCAGGAGCGCAACGCCCAACGAGCCAAAGACGATTTCCTGTCGTCGGTGTCCCACGAACTCCGCACCCCGCTCACCGCCATCATGGGCTACACCCAGATGATCAGTAAGCGATTGCAGAATGACGCCAGCCAAATCCAGACCTACCAGCAAATGCAGGTCATCTCAACCCAGGCCCATCGTCTCCATCGGCTGATCGAGACGATCCTCGACATTTCGCGCATCGAGCGGGGGCAGTTCCAACTCAAGACCGAGGAACTGCACCTGGAGGAACTGCTGAACAGTGTAGTGGAGCGCATCAGCGGGGCGGCCCGTGCCACCCTCACGTTTGAGGTGAAGGTCGCTGCCGATCTCTGCCCCCTGCATGGCGACCGCATCCGCCTGGAGCATGTGTTTTCCCACCTGCTGAGCAATGCGGCCAAATATTCGCCGTCGGATGGGGTGGTGCAGGCGACGGCCCGGCAGGGTGAGGGGCAGGTGGTGATCGAAATCAGCGACCAGGGGCCGGGGATCCGTTCGATGGAGGCGGCGCGTCTGTTCGAGCGTTACTACCAGGCCGACACGCCGATCAATCGCGCCGGGGGCCTGGGGCTGGGCCTCTACGTCAGCCGGGCCATCGTGGAAGCCCACGGCGGCACCATCGCCGTCGAAAGCGTCCCCGGTGCCGGTGCCCTCTTCCGCGTGACTCTGCCGTGTTAGACGGAGTGGCGCGTGGCGCGTGGCTCGTGATGCGTGATGGGTGACGCTTACAAACTACTCACCGCTA
>JBBSEL010000423.1:0-4675 GCA_038239755.1 Chloroflexia bacterium
AAGCATTGGAGCAAGAACTCGAAGTCGAACCCGCCCCCGAAACCACCCGGCTCTACGAGCAGATCCTGCGCGGCGAGATCGGGGGAACGGGGACCACGCCCTCGCCGCCCTCGCTGCTGGCCCGCCCGCCCCTGACCGGCACCCGATCCGATCCCCTATCCCCTCCCCGCCTGACCCTACCGCTGCGACTCAAAGGGGCACTGGTGGGTCGCGAGGCCGAGGTTGCCCGCCTGAGCGCTGTGCTGGCCGAGAGCGAGGCCGGGCACCTCCAGTTCGCCCTGATCGACGGCCCGGCGGGCGCGGGCAAGACCCGCCTGGCCCAACACCTGATGGAGCGCGCCCAGGGACGCGACCTGCTCACCCTGACCGGTGTGGCCTACGAGCAAGAGGCGACCCTGGCCTATGGTATCCTCTATGATGCGCTCCAACCCTACATCCAGGCGGTCCCCGAGGCAGTATTGCGCCGCCAGGTGGGGGCCGGGGCGGTGGTGGCCCCGCGTGCGAGCATCCTGGCCGGGGTACTGCCCGCCTTACGTGACCGCCTGCCCACGCTGACCCCCCCGGCCACCGACCCCGACCGGCTGCAACTGTTTGCCGCGTTCACCGACTTTTTCGCCGCCCTGTGCCACGATTGGCCCGTCGTCCTCTTCCTCGATGATCTGCAATGGGCCGACACCGCCAGCCTGGAACTGCTCCATCACCTGGGCCGCCACCTGACCCACAGCCGCCTGCTGATCCTCGCCACCCGGCGCGAAGGCGAAGAAGCGGGGCAGGCCGCCACCGAACGGCTGGGCGCGGGCCTGGAGAGCGCGGGCGTGCCGGTGACGGTGATCACCCTCGGCGGGCTGGATCCCGATCACATCCGCCCGCTGATCAGCAACCTCCTGCCGGCCGACCCGGCCACGATCCCGCCTGCCCTGGTCGCCCAACTCTACGCTCAGACCGAAGGCAACCCCTTTTTCATGAGCGAACTGGTCCGCTACTTCCGCGACACCGGGCGGCTGCGCCTGATCCAGGCCGCGGGCGAGGGGGCGCATTGGGAGTTAGTCGAGTCGCCGGAGAGCGCGGAGGGGGGCACACCCACCCTGCCAGGCCGAGTGCAGGAGGTGTTGAACCGGCGCATTCGGCGGCTGGGCGAGCAGGCGCGGATCGCCTTGCAGATGGGCGCGGTGCTGGGCCGCAGCTTCCACTATGACGAACTACAGGCCACCGTGGATCTGCCGACCGACGCGCTGGTCGGGGCGCTAGAAGAGGCGCTGGCGGCGCGGCTGCTGATCGAGCAAGGCGTGCGCTACCTCTTTGCCCACCCGCTGGTGCGCGACGTGGTCTACAACGGCCTCAGCGGGTCGCGCCGGGCAGCACTCCACGCCCGCGCCGGGGCGGCTATCACCCGGCTGGCCGGACCCGCCGCAGGGGGCGAGCGCGCCGCCGAACTGGCCTACCACTATACCCACACCGCCAACACCACCCCGGCGCAAGGGCTGGAATACAGCCTCGCCGCCGCCGATTATGCCCGCGTCCACTATGCCAACGCCGAAGCCCAGGCGCTCTATGCCCAGGCGGCGGAGCTGGCCGAGCGGGTCGGCACCCCGGAGACGCGCAAGCAACTGGCCGAAGGCTGGGGTAACCTCTACCTGCAAACCGGGCAGTTGGCCGAAGCGGTGGAGCAGTTCACCCACCTGATCGAACAGGCCGACGCGGGTGACGATGCCGACTGTACCTGCCTCAGCACCGGGTTGGCGCGGCGCGGCGAAGCCTACCGGCGGCAAAACCTGTTCGACCTCGCCGCCGACGACTTCGAGCGCGGCCTGACCGTGGCCCGCGCGAACACCCAGCTCCCCGGCGCGCTGGAGGGCGAAGTGGCCCACCTCTACGGCCTGGTGCTGGTCTATGGGCCGACGGGCAAGCGCGAGGCCCTGACCGAGGTGAGCCAGGCGCTCCTCGCGGCGTGCGAGCGGCTGGCCGGGCGGCCTGGGGCCAAGCGCGCCCTGGCCGAGGCGCTCTATGCCGTGGGCATCTACAGCAAGATGGTCTCCGGCCCGGTCCACGAGGCAATTGACCACTTCCGCCGCGCCATCGATCTGGCCCAGGGGTTGGGCGACAAAAACCTGGAAGCACGCGCCTGGATGGTCCTCTGCGGGGCGCAGGCCTTCGCCGGGGCCTGGGCCGAGTCGGAGCGGGCCGGGCGGCGAGCGCTGGCGCTGTATGACGAGATCGGGGAGCAGACCTTCCGGGGCGAGACACTGGCCGTGCTGGGCGAGGCGTTGCGCGGCGCAGGGCGCTACCGCGAGGCGCAGGCCGCCCTGCTAGAAGCGCAAAACTCATCCTTCTTCGGCGGGCGGCAAAACGCCTACATGCTCCTGGGCCGCCTCTATCGCGATCTGCACCAGCACGAACGCCTGGTGGCCCACGCCGCCACCGCAGTCGAAGCCTGCCGGGGCACGATCTGGGAAGTGGGCGCGCTCAACTGGGCCGCCGTGGCCGAAGGGCTGAACGGCAACCGGAGCGCGGCGCTGGCCCAACTGGAGTTGAACTTGGCCCGCGCCCGCGCTGTGCCGATCCGCTTTATCGAGGTGGACACCCTGCGCGAACTGGCCGAGGGCTATCTCGCACGCGGCGACCTGGAACGCGCCCGCCGCTATGCCGTCGAACTGCGCGAGGTGGCCGCCGGGGAACCCTACACCGAGTATCTGGCCCACGCCTGGCGGCTGCTGGCGGCGTGCAGCCTGGCGGCGGGCGGCGAATTCGCCTTTGATGAGGCGGCGACCCACCTGCAACAGGCGGCGGACGAAGCTGCGCGGCTGGGCAACCCGCCCCTGCGCTGGCAGGTCGCCGCCTTGCAGGCCGATCTGGCCGGGCGACGGGGCGACGGACAGGCCGTCCAGCAGCATTATGCCGCCGCCCGCACCGCCATCGAGGCCGCCGCCGCCGAACTGGACCCGGCAGAGCGCGCCACATTCCTCGCTTCCACACCGATCCGCGCCATCGCGGCGGGGGTGCCCTACCCGGTCGCCGCTGCCGAAGGTGCGCCCCGCCCGGCCAGTCGCCTGGCTGCCCGCCTGGAAGGGGCACGCCGCCGCCTGTTCGTCGGTCGTCAGGCCGAATTGGACCGCTTCCAGGAGGCGCTCACCGCCGACGACCTGCCCTTCTGCGTGCTGCATATCCATGGCCTGGGCGGCATCGGCAAGACCACGTTGCTGGGCGAGTTCGCCCGCCGCGCCGCCGAACAAGGCATCCCGGCGATCCAGATCGACGGGCGCAACGTCGATCCCACCCCCGACGGGATGATGAATGCCCTGCGCCGCGCCCTCAACGTGGAAAACCCCTTGCAGGCGCTGGCGGTGCGGGCGGGCCGCACGGTCCTGCTGATCGACACCTATGAGATGCTGGCGAGCCTCGACGGCTGGCTGCGCGAGGTGTTCTTGCCCCAGTTGCCCGATAATATGCTGGTGGTGCTGGCCGGGCGCAATCCCCCTGCCGCCACCTGGCTGACCGACCCCGGCTGGCAAGAAGTGACCCGCGCCTTCGAGTTGTCGAATCTGAGCGAAGCCGAAGCCCTCGACTACCTGGCCCGGCGCAACGTGCTCGCAACCCGCCGCCAAGCCGCCCATCGCTTCACCCGCGGCTATCCCCTGGCCCTTTCCCTGGCGGGCGAAGTGCTCCTGCAACAGCCCGATGCCACGCTGGCCGGGGGGGCACCGCAGAACATGATCAGCGCGCTGCTCGACCGCTTCATCACCGACCTGCCCACCTCGGCGGCGCGGGCCGCACTGGAAGCCTGCGCCCTCGTGCGGGTCACCACCGAGCCGGTGCTGGCGACCTTGCTGGGAATGCCCGATGCCCATGCCGAATTCGAATGGCTGCGCGGTCTCTCCTTCATCTACACCGGGCCGCGCGGCCTGTTCCCCCACGACCTGGCCCGCGACGCACTGGAAGCCGACCTGAAGTGGCGCAACCCCGACGGTTTCCGCGACATGCACCGCCGCGCCCACCAGTATTATGTCACCCGGATGAAGGTGGACAGCGACGAAGAAAACTACCACGATTTCGTCTACCTGCACAAGAACCCGCAGGTGCGCGCCATCTTTGTCTGGGACCAGATGAATGGCCTGACCAGCGGCCCGGTGCGGCCCGGCGAGTGGCCCCTGCTGCGGGCGATGGTCGCCCGGCACGAGGGGCCAGAATCGGCCCGCATTGCCGATGCCTGGTATGCCCGCCAGGCCGAGGGCGTGACCGTGTTCCGCGACGCACAGGGCGGGCCGGTCGGCTTCATCTTCCACCTGCTGCTACATCCCGCCGATGTCGCGCTGTTCGCCCAGGACCCGGCGACCGCTGCGGAGTGGGCCTACCTGACGGCGCAGGATCCGCTCGCCGGAGACGAGATCGCCAGCGTCATGCGCTGGTGGATGGGGGCCGATACCTACCAGGGCGTGTCCCCGGCGCAGGGCATGGCCTTTGTGGTCGCCGCCCGCCACATGATCACCACCGCCCACCTGATGCGGACCTTCTATATCTTCCGCGATGCGGCGTTCTGGGGGGCGCTCCTGACCCATTTCGGCCTGGACCCGCTGCCGGAGGTCGATTTCACCCTGGACGGGCAACGCTACCACACCTTCACCCACGACTGGCGGCGGGTGCCGACCGAGATGTGGCTGGCGCTGATGGCCGACCGCGA
>JBBSEL010000424.1:0-4668 GCA_038239755.1 Chloroflexia bacterium
GGCCTGTTCGCGCGCCCCCACGCCTAAGGCTGGGCCAGCGGCGGGCAGTTGGGGTAGAAGGTGACCGCAGCGATCTTGCTCAGCTGCCCACGGGTCGCATTATTGTTGGGGCGGAAGTAGGACCGGTTGGCCGGGGCCACACACGGCTCGAACGCCCCCCCGCAGGGATAGCCGCTGATGATCCCCCGGGCGGCCATGCGTTCGATAGAGAGGTAGAACGTACTGCCCGGCGGCGCGTCGGCAAAGGTCTGGGCGGTTGGGGTTTCGGTCCAGCCCGCCGCCCCCGCCACGATCTTGGCAAGCTGCCCGCGCGTGACGTTGCTCATCGGCCGGAAGTAGGGGCGGTTGGTCGGGGCCAGGCACGGCTCGAACGGCCCGCCACAAGGATAGCCGCCCACCAAACTGCGGCTGGCGAGGCGCTCGATCCAGAGCCAGAAGGTGCTGCCGGGGGCCACGTCGGCAAAGGTCTGCTGGGTACTGGAGACCGGGTCCGTGTACGCGGCGGCAGCGGCAACGATCTTGGCCGTCTGCCCCCGCGTCACATTGTTGCCGGGGCGGTAGTACGGACCGGGACAAGGCTCCCCCGGCCCCCCACAGGGATAGCCGCTGACGATCCCCCGGCACGCCAGGCACCGAATATAGGTGTAGAACGTACTGCCGGGTGGCACATCGACGAACTCCGTGGTGCAGGCGGTGGCCAGGGCGGTGCGCGTGGGCGTCGCACTCCCCAGAGGTGGTCCAATAGGGCTGGCGGTCGGCGTCACACTCCCCGCTGGCGGTCCAGGAGTGCGACTCGGCACGGGCGTCGCGGGGATCACAGTTGGCGTGCGGGTGAGCGTTGCTGGCTCTGGGGATGGTGTGGCGGTCGGCGTGGGGGAGGCAGGGCCTGGGGTGGGCGCGATACAGGGGGTGTGGTAGCGTACCGTCAGGGTTTCGGCGCGGGCACTAGGCGGGTAGGTGCCCCCAACCGCCCAGAGATCCGGCCCCTGTGCAGTTGCTCCCAGCAGGATAGTATTGCCGCTGCTGGGTGGGGGCACCTCCAGCCACTGGGTGCCATCCCAATGGCCGAAGAGCGTGTGGAAACCGGTCGCATCGCTCGTCCCGCCAATCATCCAGACATCATTCGGCGCTAAAGCGGCCACGCCGGTAATCCGGTCACTGACCGGATGGGTTAGGGTAGGGATCCGGCTCCACGCTATGCCATCCCAGTGCAGGGTCAGGGGTTGGGTGCGCCCGGCAGAGAAAATCTGATCGCCCACCGCCCACCCTTCAGTGGCCGAGAGCATGGAGACCGACATCAGTTGATCATAAACCACACTTGGCGCGGCGGCCAGCTGCCATTGGGTGCCGTCCCAATGCTCCAGCAGCGCGCTACTCGACTGGAACCCCACCGCCCACACATCATTGGCCGCCACGGCGGCCACACTGTGCAACTCGCTTCCCTCGCCGGGATCGGGATTCGGGACGATGGTCCACTGAGTGCCGTCCCAATGGAGAATCAGCGGTTTCCGGTCGGTGATCTGATTCGGCTGGAACTGCCCCACCGCCCAGACATCTGTAGCGCTGATGGCCGTCACGCCATAGAGAAAACTATACCCAAGGTTCGGGGTGGGCACTTCGATCCAGTTACCCCCGGTCCAGTGGGCAATCAGCATATGATAGAGATTACCCGACACCGCATAGCCGACGGCCCAGGCTTCGTTAGGACTCACCGTGGTCACAGCGGTCAGGCGGTTTTCATCGAAGCCAGGATTGGGGCCGGGAAAGTCATACCAGGCGGTGCCGTCCCAGTATTCAATTAAGCTTTGGGTTGTGTTACCGCCATTAAAATAATAGCCCACCAGCCAGCCTACATTGGGGGCGGCCATCGCCACAGCGAGGGGTTGGTTAGAATACGGCCCGACGTTGACGCTGGGGACAACCGCCCAGCCGCAAGTGGGGAGTACGGGCGGGGTGGGAGTGGGTGTCCCGGCTCCGGCTAAAGCGGACGGGGCGCGGTGGGCCTGGACAAGGCTGCGTGGCGCGGGGGGAGCGGCGGTAGACCCCCAGAGGATCAGGGCCAGGGTACTTAGCGCCAAGGCAAGCAACGGACGGGTCGATCGGTAGCGCATGGTCGCTGCTCCTTTGATGAAATGAACGGGTCGGTGGATCGCGGAGAGAAACTGAGGGGCGGCGTTTGCGCACCGATCCCTTAGTCCCGGCGTTGCAGGTTCAGGCGTTCGGCAAGATAGGGACCGATTCGTTCAAGGGCAGTGGGGTGCTCTGTGCCGAGGCGCAACGTCAGCCCCCCGCGTTCTGAAAAGGAGCTAAAATACAAAACCATGTCTTCGGTTTCCGCGCACAGGGTCAGCGAGTCTGAAAACGTATGGACATACGCACCCAGACCCTGGACTAGCGTCGTCGCTTGCTGCAATTGCTGCACTCCCTTGTCGTTGGAATACCAACGCTGATAGGGGAGCGGGTTAAGTAGGTAGTAAATGAATGCTAGTTGGAACAGTAGCTGCTCCAGAGAATCAGCGTAAGGGCCCCGCATCTCGCCGTCTTCCACTTCGCAGACTCGGGGTTCGGTGGCCCCGTCACAACTCTGCAACACCAGATCGTAATTGGGGGTGGGGGCGGAACAAATCAAAATGCTGTTGGGTGGTAATTCAACCAGACCGGTTACCACCCAGCGTTGGTAATACTCGATGATGTCGCTGATGCACGATTTACCAGCAGTGACCAATTCCAAACCCCCCATATCCCGGCCCATTGCTGCCAGGAACGCGCGATAGCTGGTCGGTAAAGGAAATCCCACTAATCGTTCCAGCAGGTCTATGTCCCCGGCGGATGCGCCCCGGAGCCGTTGAGGAAATTGCGGATCGAACTGCTCTACATATCTGAGTAGGTGCTCCAACTAACGTTTACCTCCGTGGGACAACGATAATCTGCTCCATTATACGGTCTACGTTAACTGTACAGCTACCACACGGACGTAGGATACCGGTAAGTGGATCTGTATGGGGGAGCAGATCGGTGCCACCCCATTGGAGGATAGTCCATCCTTGAACAGGTGAGGGATTTGTCCTAGCCACTACTGAGAGTCTACACTCTACACACCCTGCTCGTCCAGGTCGATTTCTACCGTTATCAAACCAGTCACGTAGTCCTTCTGGATGGACATCTTGAGCAGTGATGCGCTCTGGACCTAGTGTCCAATTCTCTTGCAAACCCTGGCGCTGCAGGGCTTCGTTAACGGCTCGAACAAGACCTTCACTTCCCGAAAATGCGACGCTGACCGAGCCATCTTCATGGTAGGCAACGCCTGCTGCTCGTCCATTGGACGAGCGAGGATCAATGCCCGTTTGCCTTAGCCGTTGGATCAGTTGTTGAGCTGCCGCTTCGCTTTCAGTGGTTGAAGGAGGATAACTCGGCGGAATTGACGACCCTTCGGCGACATTCGCAAGGCCGCTGCCCACCGTGGTATCCTCTGTACTATTCCGCAAAAGTATCCGACCAGTACCCTCGTTTACGGGAACGATCGGACCGCCCGTCCGATTCAGTATACGTGATAGCCCCAAATTGTTTGCCGCTCGTGCTAGAGGCGGCCCGACAACCCGTCCGGCAATGTGGAAGGCTCCTGCTCCTAGTAAGAGATTCAGTCCATCCCAGCCCATGTCCCCCGTGTCACCTATCCGCTCGGTCATCGGCTGACCGTATAGCCCATGCAGGCCATTCTGGGTCAGGCGCGCTGCTTGGCCGCCTGCGGCTCCGGCGGCAATGGTCGTTACTGCCCCAGTGGCTTCGAAGAACGTTCCCGCCCCCAGCGTTCCCAGCGCGACTGCGCCCCCGACTGCCGACCCGCCGATAACTGCCCAATCGAGTTGATCCGTCAAGGGGTTTCCCTGAAAATTATGATCTTGCGAATGAGTCCATACCTGACCAAGATAACCGGCGGCAAGGCCAAGGGCTCCGCCCGCAAGTAGTCCCACCAGGCAGGGTGGGCATTTCCCACTCGGATCACGGACCGTGACCGGGTTGTCATAGGCGTACATATAGGGATTGATCGGCTCGCCCCGCATCGCATCGCGCGGATCCCGGGTCAGGAAGCGACCCGATGTCGGGTTATACCAGCGGGCGCGCAGATACACCAGGCCCGAGGCCGGATCGCGCGGTTCGCCGGTGAAGCCGTAATCGGGGCTGGCACTGCCTTCGGGCGCGCCATACGGCTCATAGTTGTATTCGGCGGTGGGGGGGCTGGGTTGATCCAGCGAGAGGCTCGGCTCGACCCGCAGCGATCCCAGCCGGTCGGTCAAAAAGCGCGTACTGGTCCCCTGGGTCACCCGACCCAGCTAGCCCCGCACATACCAGGTGCTAACCCCCCCCGTGGTCGCTCCCAGCCGCTCCCCGAGCGGGCTGACCGGGTCGAGGGTGTAGTCGCTAGTGCTGGTGGTCGTGGTGGTCTTGGCCAGCAGCCCGTCGCCGTTATAGGTGTACTGCGTCGAGTTCGGGCTGCCGGTTGCTTGCACCGCGGTCAGCTGGTTCAGGATATTGTAGGTGTAGGTAGCCGTGCCATCATTCTTCAGGTTACCCGCGACATCATACGACCAGCCGATCACCTGATCCGCCGTGTTGTAGGTCCGGCGTTCGCGCGCGACGTCATTCACATCCACCCCGGTCCGATTCCCC
>JBBSEL010000425.1:0-4661 GCA_038239755.1 Chloroflexia bacterium
GCGCAGTTGATCCTCTATGGGCCGGTGGTGTTTCTCGCGGCGGGGGCGCTGGTCGTGGTGGCGCGCTGGCAGGGGCGGCTGCGGGCCTCGGCGGGATCGGCGCTGTTGCTGGTCTTGCTCTATGCGGATCTGTGGACGTTCGGCAGCCGCTATAATCCGGTAACCCCCGCCGCGGCCATTTACCCGCCGACCCGACCGATCCGCTATCTGGCGACGCACCTGGGGCACGACCGGGTGATCGGGGCCTTCGACACCCTCCTGCCCAATGTCGGGATGGTCTTCAACTTCCGCGATGTGCGCGGCTATGATGATCTGGTCGATCAACCCTTTGCCCGGTTGTACGGCCCGGTGTTCGATGGCCTGCGGGTCATGGAGCAGCGGACGCTCCACATCAGCGGGGACCAGCGCCGACTGCTGGAAGTCGCGGGGGCGCGCTACCTGCTGACGCCGCGCAAACCGCACGTGCCGGGGCAGCCGCAGGCCTACCGCTGGGTGGCGGAAGAGGGGCAGGCGGCCCTGTACGAAGACCCCCAGGCGTTGCCACGGGCGTATAGCGTGATCGGTGCGGTGGTCACGCCCGATCTGGCGGCAGCGACGGCGGCCTTGCTGGCCCCGGCGCACGATCCGCGCCGCACGGTGGTGCTGACCGGGGGCGGCACCCCGCAGGCCGACTCGACCCTGGATGTGTCGGCCTTCCCGGTCACCTGGCAACGCGACGATCCCGAAGAGGTGATCGTGCAAGCGACGCTGCCCGCCCACGGCTATGTGGTGCTGAGTGACAACTACGCGGCGGGCTGGGCGGCCACGGTGGATGGGCAGCCGACTCCGCTGGTGCGGGCCAACGTCGTCTTCCGCGCCGTGGCGGTGCCGGCAGGCCGCCACACGATACGCTTCGCCTACCAACCCCCCCTGTTCTACGGCAGTGCCGTCATCAGCGGGCTGGCCGCCGGGATCCTGCTGCTCTTGCTGGGGCTGGACCGCGGGCGCGGATGTCGCCCGGCGCAGCCCACCGCAACAGGCGAGGGGCGTGTCCTGCGACACGCCCCTCGCTGTTAAGCACTCCGGCAGGGCTACTTAGTCGCCCCGCCTGTCGGGCTGTCCGGCGTTTCTGGGCCACTGGTGTCCGGTCCCTGCTGGTCGCCTTCTTGCACTGTGTCGGTGTCGGTGCTGTCCGCTAGGGCGCTATTGCCTGGGGCGGTGCTGCGTGCGTCCGCCCCCTGCTGGTCGCCGACTTCCTCTTGTACATTATCGCTATCCTGCCCCGTTGCTTCGGGCGGCTCCAGTGTGCCCGCTGCTTCGGGCGGCTCCGGTGTGCCCGCTACTTCGGTCGGGTCGGTTCCTGTGGTCGGTTCACTAACCTGGGTGGGCACGGGGGACGGCAACGCCGCCCCGGCCCCGCTCCGGCGTACCGGTTGTAATTTCAGCCCCGCTGCCTGTGCGGCCAACGGGGCGGGCGCGGTTACGGCGTTGGCCGGGGTGCTGTGCGTTGCTTGCGCACTGGCGTGCCCGTTACTGATACTCCCGGCGAGGAAAGCACCCGCGAGGAGGAGGGCAGTCATCCCGACCGTGAGCCATTGTAGCTTTTTCATTTTGGGTTCTCCTTATGCGCCGATGGGCGCATTGTTATGAAAGGCGACGTGCCCATTGTCCGGCACCTCTTTAGTCTAGCCGACGGAGATGACCAGAGTGTGACGCGCCGATAAATTTACGATGAATTTTGCCCGCCGTCCTGAGTGGGGGTTACAGCTACGGTCTGGACGCGGGGCAAGCACGCCGTAAAGCAGGCGCCCTGACCGGGTGGGCTGGTCACGGTGAGGGTGCCGCCGTGAGCCTCGGCGATCCAGCGGCAGATGGCGAGACCCAACCCGACCCCCGCCGTCGCGCTATCGCGGTTGCGCGCCGCATCACCGCGGTAGAAGCGTTCAAAGATGTAGGGAAGTTGGGCAGCGGCAATACCCCCGCCGTGATCGGCGACTTCCAGCAAGGCACTGGTGGCACTTTGCCCCAGTTGTAGCCGGACGACACCGCCCGCCGGGCTGTATTTTATAGCGTTATCCAGCAGATTATCCAGGAGCTGACCGAGCCAGATAGGGTCGCCCCAGACCAGCGGCTCGGCAGTGCATTCCACTACGACCTGCACCGCTCGTTCGGTAGCGCGATGCCCGACGCGCCCCGCCGCCTGGCGGCACAGGGGGGCCAGCGCAATTTGTTGTGGGTGGGCCAGGGCAGCCGCCTGCTCGGCCCGGGCCAGCATTAGCAGATCACTGAGCAACATCCCCAAGCGATCACTCTCCTGGAGCACGATCTCCAACGCTTGGCGATACTCGGCAGCGGTGCGCGGGCGTTGTAGGGCCAGGCTGGCCTCGGCAGCGACCACCGCCAGCGGGGTCCGGAGTTCGTGCGCGGCATCGGCGGTGAAGCGGCGCTGGCGGGCGAACGCCTGCTCTAGCCGTTCCAGCATCCCATCAATCGTCTCGGCCAACGCGCCAATCTCGCCCCCGCCGACGCTGCGGCCAATCCGCAAGCCTAAGTCCTGCGCCTGGATGCGCCGGGCCGTCTGCGTGATGTATTGGAGGGGGGCGAGCGCCCGTCCGGCCAGCCCCCACCCGCCCGCGCACGCCAGCAACAGCAACAGCGGCCCCGCGCCCAGGATCGCGCCCACCGTTTGCTGCAAGGTCGCGTCAGTAGCCCCGAGCGTCCGGCCCACCAGAAGTGTCCCCCCACCCCCGGGTAAGGGTGCCGCGTACACTCGCCAGGGCTGCCCATTAAGCAGCAGGGTGCCGTAGTGGTTCTCCGCCACCGGGCTGGCCCAGGTGGTCAATTGATCCAGCCGTGGTCCCGCGCCCTCTAGCCGCTGCCCTTGCGACCCGTAGAGGATCACGACTTCGTCTTGACTCTGGATCGCGGGATCATTTTGGAAGTTGACGCCGCTGTCTTGCGCCCGTTCACCCGTCCCCAAGCCGGTGCGTTCATCCAAATTGAGGGTACTTGTGAGTTCGTCGCTGCGGACGCGCAAGGCCTGATCGACCGCGTGGCTAAGGCCCGTAGCCAACAAGCCATAGATGAACAGGGCAAACAGGAGCAATAGAATCGCCATCACGCTGCCGTACCAGAGGGTTAGGCGCAGGCGCAAGCTGAGATCGTGGCGAGGAGGTGGTTTAAGCATCAGCAGTCGCACGGGGCACGGTCAGACGGTAGCCACTACCACGCACTGTTTCGATTAAGCGCCCTTCCACGCCCAGTGCCTGGCGCAACCGCCGCACATAGACATCTACCACGTTGGAGTTGAGTGTGAACTCGTGTTGCCAAACACGCTCTTCCAGCGCGCTGCGGGTCAGTACCATATTGGGGTGCACGAGGAAATATTCCAGCATAGCCAGTTCGCGGGCGGTGAGACGGATCTCTTGCGCCCCGCGCCAGAGACGCCGGGCCGCCAGGTCGAGCCGCAGGCAGCCCAGATACAGATCGCTGCTGCGGTTCAGGCTCTCGCGGCGCAAGAGGGCGCGCAGGCGGGCGGTCAGTTCGCCGAATACAAAGGGCTTAACCAGATAATCATCCGCCCCCGCATCCAGGCCGGTGATCCGATCTTCCGGGCTATCGCGAGCGGTCACGGCGATGATCGGCACCTGCTGCTGCCGCCGCCGTAGCGTCCGACAGATAGCTAATCCATCTTGTCCGGGCAACATCAAATCCAACAACACGGCATCATAAGCGTTCGACTCGGCGGCGGCCAAGCCGGCCAGACCATCATAGGTGGTATCCACAATATAACCTTCTTCGCGTAGACCACGTACCAGCACGGCGTTCAACCGTTGATCATCTTCCACCAATAATAGGCGCATGTGCCTTCTCCTCTGGGTAGCTCGCTGGTGATCTCTGGGGGCTAGAAAAACCAGGGCCAGTGTTGGATAAATAGGGTCAATAGTAGGATAATTTTCACCAAAGCTGAAGAGCGGCTGGTTCGTAGTAGCGGACCTGGTGAACCGTTGATCATGGTTCCAGCTGAGATTCCAGCCGCGCCAAGATCGGATCATGAGTAATTCCAGCCGCCAGCATGGATCGAAAACCGATCCGCTAGCAAGTTAATGGACCTGTAGGAGCCTAGCCTTGCTTTTGTCCCGTTGCCCTAGATCACCAGGATACCTTACGCAGATGAAGGCTTGATGAAAAGTGGAGGCCGTAGGGCGTTATCAGGCTCGGGTTACAATGAGCAAATACGCCGAGTGTCGGTGAGGATAGGGTGTACAAGGTAGCCGTTGCGGAGGGCGGCACGACCTGTTGCGTGACGACCAACCGGGGATGCAGGGGAGGCCCTCCGGTCCAGCGGGTCACAACTACACGGGGTCCGCGGCAGCAGGGGCGGACCCTGCTGGGGGTCATGCGGGGGCGCGCGCAGGAAGGGTCCGCAAGGGTACGGTCCGGCCAATCTGGTGGCGCTGTTGCAGGGTCATCTGCGCGGGCTGGACCTATCGCGCCTGGCTTTACGGGGCGTCCATCTGCAAGGCGTCGAGATGCAGGATGCCGCGCTGCGGGCCGCCGCGTACGCGCTCGCCCCAAGGTAGGGTGAGGGGGTTGTGCGCCCCGGGCGGGCCCGTTTACGGCGGCGTAATGCCCCGCCAGTGAGTTAATGAGTTAAATTGACAGCACCCTTTGCTTTAGAC
>JBBSEL010000426.1:0-4652 GCA_038239755.1 Chloroflexia bacterium
AGATTTCCCTCCCTCGGCAAAGACCAGGCGATAGGCCAGATCACCCCGCGCCGGGAGGCCATCCTCGTAGCGGCCACCGGGGGCCTCCGGCGGCGCGACCCGCGCCCAGAGCGTCACGGCATCCCCAGGCACCCCTTGCGGCGCTTCGACCATGATATAGAACCAGCGGCCCTGCGAGTCGGGGATGCGTGGGAACGAGAAGCGGTAGGGCTGCCCATCGGCCAGGGCATAAGCGGGCACCGTCACCGTGGCGAGATCGATCACCGCGCCGGGGTTGGTCCGCAGGTGGAAGACCACCGGCCCACTGTTGATCCGGGCGAACGTGCCGAAGGCCAGTTCCACCCCGCGCAGGCCATCATACGGGCTGATGAAGCGCTGGCCGTGGCTATGGCCCCGCACCAGTTCGCTGAGGGCGAAGCGCCGCTCTCCGGCGATGTCCACCGGGCGGGCCGCCCCGCCGCCAACAAACGGGCGGACCAACCCCTTGGCCCGCGCCAGCAATTGCGGCACCGGTTGCCGCCGCTGCCGTGCCGCCCGCGCCACCACCGGCTTCAACGGCCCCAGGTCCCAGGGCCGCGCCCCGTCGGCGGCAACCGGCGCAGGGGCAGGAGCGGCGGATATTTCGCGGCTGGCCTCGTATTTTGCCAGTGCGCCCCGGCTCTCGCGGATGTAGGGGCGGCGCACGAAGGCGTCCAGCGCCTCGATGGTCTGGTCCCAGGCGAAACGGTCGGCGGCCAGCCGGGCGGCGTTTTCGCCCCGCCGCCGCGCCTCGTCGGGGTCGGCCAGGATCGAGTCGATCACCGCGCGGATCGCCACCGGGTCATCGGGGTCCACCACCCAGCCCGCCTCGTAGGCGGCGATGTGCGCGGCGACCTCGGAATGGCGGCTGTGGATCACCGGCAGGCCGCACCACAGGTAGTGGATCGTGCGGCTGGGGAAGGCCAGATCGCGTTCGGGATTGCGGCGCATCAGGTCCATCGCCACATGCGCCCGGCGGTAGATCGCCACCAGCGCATCGTGCGGTTGGAGACCGCTCATCTCGACGCGAGGGCTGGCCTGCAAGCGTTCGATCAGCGGCTCGAACAGCCCGGTATCCACCGCGTGGAACGGGTGCCGCCCGCCGATCATGTGGAGCCGCCCGGTGTCTCGTGCCTCCAGCGTTTCGACCAGCGTGGTCAGCCCCAGCGACGGGTCTTGCCAGGGCAAGAAGATGCCGCCGTAGACAAACGTCACGTCGGTGTCCGCCCAGTTATCGGGCCACTCGTGCCCTGGCTGTTCGGGGTTGACCGAATAGGGGATGACCTGCAACGCCGCGTCCAGGTCGCGGGCCGGAACGCCCGCCCCGGCCAGCCAGGCCAGGAAATAATAGCGCTGCCGCTCCCCGATGCAGGTGAAGAAGTCGGCGCGATCGATGGCCGTGCGTTTTTCGTCGGCGTTGGTCGGGTTGTCACGGTAGCCCTGGTAGTCGCGCTCCAGCAGATGCGGGCCGGTGAAGTCGCAGGCCACCGGCACATTCGCCCGTTCCAACCAGGTCAGGTTCGGCCAGCCGCAGGAGACAATCACCTCCGGGGCGAGGCCGTCTACCAGCGTTTGCAGCGTCTCCGGCGTCCAGGCCAGTTCGCGGATCTCGGCGGGCACCTGTTCCTCGCGCCCGGCGAAGGCGGCAGCGGGCATGGCGAAGCGCACATGGTGGCCCCGGCTGCGTAACCCCTGCCCCAGTGCCCAGGCGCGGATGCCTGCACCGCTGGCCGGGATGTCGCCCACCGGCAGCACGTCGGGGCTGATCAGCAGCACATGCTTGGGCTGGCTGGCGAACAGGTCCGCGATGCCCAGTTCGTGCAGCAGGGTATAGTGCGCCTTCGCATAGGCGGCATCCACCGGGTGGTTCAGCAGGTGGACCCGCGTCGGCTGGCCGAACATGTTGAAGATTTCGTCGTCCGTGCGCTTGCGGAGCGCCTGCACTTCGGCCCGCCGCTCGGCCAGCAGGGGCAGGTTGTCGATGAACTCGTTGGCCGCCAGCAGCGTGCTGACTGCCTGCGGGTGGACGTTGATCAGGTCTTTGGTCGGGGGGGTGCTGTTGCGTAGGTCGAATTCGGCGGGATCCAGCCCGATCAGTTCGGCAAAGCGCACGATGCGGGCGTTGAGCAGGGCCAGGGTGGCGGGCAGGATGCGGGTCAGGTTCTCGTCGCTGTAGTTCTTGTAAACGGCGTAGAGCGAGTTGCGTTCGTAGAGGACCAGCCGCCGGTGGTCAGGGATCGCGCCTGCCGTGCCGTGGTGGCGGTGATAGGTGATCGCGCTGGGGGTGATCGTCACCCGGTGGCCCATCAGCCACAGCCGCCAGCCCAGATCGACATCCTCGAAAAAGGCGAAGAAGTTCGAGTCGAACCCGCCCGATTCCCGGTAAATATCGGCGCGGATGAGCATCGAGCCGCCACAGGCAAAGAGCAGTTCGTGCTTCTGGTGATACGTTTCCGGCTCCATCGCCACCGGCAGTTGGTAGCCTTCTTGCCAGCCGAAGGCGTGGAAGTTCATCACCCCGCCGACAAAGTCGATCGTCTGCCCGTCCCAGCCCAGCATCTTCGAGCCGGTGCAGACCACCCCGCGCGGCTCGTCTTCCCGCAGGCTGCTGACCAGTTCGGTGAGCCAGGCGGGGTCCACCTTCGTGTCGTTGTTGAGGAAGGCCAGGTAGTCGCCCCGCGCCACCGCGACCCCAGCGTTGTTGCCCCCGGCGAACCCCAGGTTGCTGCCGGTCTGATGGACCCGCACGCTGGGGAACCGCGCCGCCATAAACGCCATCGACCCATCGCTGGACCCGTTGTCCACCAGCAGCAGGTCGAGCCGGTCCGCCGGATAGTCCAGCGCCAGCAGCGAGGTAAAGCACGTTTCCAGGTGGCGCAGCCCGTTGTAGTTGAGCACGATCACCGTGACCGTCGGCCAGGTGTGCGACGCGCTCCCGTCTGTCTCAATCGCGGTCATCAATCCCCTTGTGTCTGGCATCAGCAAACAGAGATAAGCAAAGATAAGCGGTCATCCTGGGGTTGTCGCTCGGTCTGACCCCCTCCCGCTGTTATCCTGAGCGCAGCGACGGATCTTCGTGGCGGTCCGTGCTGCTGAGGCCACGATCCCGATCTCCCCCTGACAATCTAATGGCCTCAACAAGATCCTTCGCTGCGCTCAGGATGACAGGGTGGGAAGGCCGAACATTGCGCCAAAAAGCCGCCGTCTAAAGCACTAACCACTGACCACTGACCACTAACCACTAACCACTGACCACTACTTACTCGCATCCGCAGGCGGCTTCAGCGTGTACTTCAGCACCTGCTTACCCCAACCGGTGGCGACGAAGAGATCGTTCGCATCGCTGAAGGCCAGTTCGCCGGGGGCGGTATTGCCCTGCTTGGCGATCCGCCCGATGTAGCGCCCGGTCGGCTCATAGACCTGGATGCCTTTCCAGTCCCCCACATAGACCCGGCTCTGGTTATCGACAGCGATATCGCCCAGGGGCTGATTAAATTGGTCGGGCGCGTCGCCTGTGCTGCCGAACTGGTTGATATACTTGCCGTCGGGCGAATAGTGATAGACCGCGTGGCTGTTATGGCCGACCAGGAAAATGGCCCCCAGGCCGTCCACCGCCAGGTGCGTTTCGATCTCCGAACTATCGGTCTGCTTATGGATCGGATCTTCGATCCGCCCCAGCACCGTCCCGTCGGGGCTGAAATGGACCAGATCATTGGCGAGCAGACCCCCGATGCCCAGCACGCTACCGTCGGCCAGCACCGCCACATCATCGAAGCGGTCTTTGAGGATGCTCCCGTCGCGGTGGCTGGTGAACACGCCCAACCGTTTCCCATCTGCCCCATCGTAATACAGGATCTTGTCGCCCCAGGCCATATAGAGATGCCCGGCCCGGTCCGCCGCCATCCGGCCCGACCCATCGGGGATCGCCACATCGAACGACCACTCGCTCAGGAACGCCCCGGTCAGGTCGAACTTCTCCACCCGGCGGGCCTTGTTGTCCGACACATAGACAATGCCGTTGCCGTCCACCGCGATCCCACTGGCATCCTGGAACAGCCCCGACCCGGTACCCTCGCCGCCGAACGTGGCCGCCAGGTCGGCAGGTCCCGGCTCGACCAGCCGGGTAAAGAACTGCGGGTCGCTGTTCATGATCGCGGCAAAGCCCAGGAGCGCCGCGAAGATCAGGATGACGATCAGCCAGCTAAACACCATACTACAGCCGCTCGATCGTGCCCGCTGGGGCGGACGATAAGGCTGCG
Source organism: Chloroflexia bacterium (assembly GCA_038239755.1). Taxonomy (GTDB): domain Bacteria; phylum Chloroflexota; class Chloroflexia; order QHBQ01; family JAICKM01; genus JBBSAN01. The sequence goes on from JBBSEL010000426.1 coordinate 4,278, forward strand.
GCGTAGGTGGTGGTTGGATCACCACCGGCTGCGGCGGGGGCGGCGGGCGCAACGCCGCCGGGACGATCACCCACGTCCCGCAATAGGGGCACCGCACCTGCAAGGCGGCCCCATCCGGGCGCAACGCCGCCGCGCACGACGGGCATTCAAAAATACGGCTATCAGACATCGGTACTCAGTGGTCAGTGATCAGCGGGTCAGTGGTCAGTAGTCCGCAGCCACAATAAAGAAGCCATCACCCAAATGTTGATCACTGACCAATGATCACTGACCACTGACCACTACGTGCTATTTGCCCATTAAGCGGTTGACGCTACGAGTCACGCGCAGGACGCGCCCGGCCTCGATCTTTTGCAACAACTGCTCTAAATAGAC
>JBBSEL010000427.1:0-4646 GCA_038239755.1 Chloroflexia bacterium
GGGCAATAGTGGCTGGCAACACGTCCTGAGCGACACCGCCGCAGTCCAGGCATTGGTCGTCGCCCCCGGCGTGCCCACCACCCTCTACGCCGGGGGGGAGAAGTTCTACCGCTCGACCGACAGCGGCACCACCTGGGACACGCTGACCCCCGGCTTCACCACCGGCGAAATCGCCGTCGCCCCGTCGGACGCGCAGGTGGTCTATGCGGGCGTGGCGGCGGGCTGCGCCAGCGGTCACCCCGGCGACCTGCACCAGAGCACCGACGGCGGCACCACCTGGACCACCCGCAAGGGCGGCCCGGCCACCATTGATATCAACCCCACCGACCCGACCCACCTGCTCGGCATCGAGTGTGACGGGGTCTACAAGAGCACCGACAGCGGTCAGACCTGGACCAAGCTGCCCAACACCACCGTGGCCGACCGCGACGGGCGCTACCTGGCGCGGGGGGTGAACGACCGCAAGACCATCTATGCCGCCTATCTCAGCGAGGGCGGCACGCTGGCTCTGGGGCGCACTACCGACGACGGGGCTACCTGGCAGACCATCCCGGTGGCGGGCGTCCAGGGGCTGACCGATCTGGCGGTCGATCCCGCCGATGCCCAGCGCGTCTATGCGCTGACCACGTCGGGGGTGCTCCTCTCCACCGACGGCGGCAAGACGTGGACCCACACCGACAAGGGCCTGGAGCGCGCCGGGGCCGACATCACCGGCAACCCACTGCTGGTCAGCAATCTCATTTTCGACCAGAGCAGCCGCTCGCCCGCCGGGACCACCCCCACCCTCTACCTGGGCGAGTCGGGGTTTGAGCGCCCACCCCGGCTGCGGCAGTGGAACGGCACCGACCAATGGGCCGAAGTTGCCGTGCTGAACGACGCGCAGACCCTCCATCGCCTGGGCCTGAGCAACGAGGGCGGCAACCCGGTCCTCCTGGCTGCTACCGAACACGGCATCTACCGCCTGCCCCTGACCACCCTCACCCCCCCCGTCGGCAGCACCACCCCGGCGGGCACCGCTGGCCCCGCCGCCGTGGGTGTCTGGCAGCCCGTCAGCCAGCAGGTCAAAGACGTGCGCGTGCTGCGGACCGCCGCCACGCCGGGCAGCCCGATCTACGCGGGCGGCAACGGCGTCTACCGTTCCACCGACGGCGGGCTGACCTGGGCCTCCATCTCGGACCCGTTCCAGGTTGATGAGATCGTCCTCGCCCCGTCGGACCCGCAACGGATCTACGCGGGCACCGGGGAAGCCTGCTACGGCTCGATCCAGCCCGCGCTCTACCGCAGCAACGACGGTGGCGGCACCTGGAACCCCATCGCCTCCGGCCCCTTCCACTTCGCCGTCAGCGCCACCGACCCCAACGACCTGATCGGCCTCCAGTGCGACATGCTGACGCGCAGCCGCGACGGCAAAACCTGGCAACAGACCGCGAAGGGTGACGTGGAGACCAGCAGCGGCGTCTTCCTGGCGCGGGGGGTAGACAACCCGGCGGTGGCCTATGTCGTTTTCGCCAGCGAGGGCGGCACCGCCCGCGTCCGCCGCACCACCAACAGCGGCGCGACCTGGACCACCCTGCCCAACCCGGTGGCCGACCTGTCCGGCCCGCAGGATATCCAGGTTGATCCTCAGGATGCTAAACATGTCTATCTGGTCACCGGCTCCGGCTTCTTCGCCTCTGCCGACAGCGGCGCGACCTGGAACGCCCACAACACCGGCCTGCAAGATACCCGCCCCGAACCGGACGGTATTTACCACCTGGGCCGCCTGGTCTTCGACACCAGCAGCCCGCCGCCCGCCGGGGCTACCGCCACCCTCTACCTCAGTAGCGACGCAGCCGGGATCGACGGCAAGACCGCTCACCTCTACCGCTGGAACGGCCAGGATGCCTGGGTCGTCGCTGCCGACACCCCCACCACCAACACCATCGACCCGCTCGTCTTCGTCCCCGACCCCACCCACCCCGCCCTCCTCGCCGCCAACGGCGACACCATCTACCGCCTGCTCCTGCGCTAGCGGACGAGTGGTCAGTGGTCAGTGGTCAGAATACGCAATACGCCATGTTCTTCACGCATCACGTTTCACGTTTCACGTTTCACGCATCGCCCGGAGGAACCCACCCATGCCCGACGCAACCTTCTTCCCCACTCCGGCAGATTGGTGCGCCTGGCTGGAGGCGCATCACGATCAGGAGCAAGAACTACTGGTCGGGTTCTACAAAAAGGGGTCGGGCCAGCCGAGCATCACCTGGCCCGAATCGGTGGACGAAGCCCTCTGCTTCGGCTGGATCGACGGCGTGCGGCGGAGCATTGACGAGGACAGCTACAGCATCCGCTTCACCCCCCGCAAAGCGAAGAGCATCTGGAGCACGGTCAACATCGGGCGGGTCAAAGAACTGACCGAGCAGGGCCGAATGCACCCGGCGGGCCTCCGCGCCTTTGCCGCCCGCACCGACGACAACTCGGCCATCTATGCCTACGAGCAGCGCCAGACTCCCACCCTGGAAGCGGAGGAAGAGGCGCAACTCCGGGCAGATCAGGCCGCGTGGGCTTTCTTCCAGGCCCAGCCCGCCGGGTATCGCCGCATCACCTTGTGGTGGGTCGTCAGCGCCAAGAGGCCGGAGACCCGGCAAAAGCGCCTGGCGACCCTCATCGCCGACTCGGCCCAGGGCCGCCTGATCCCATCCCAGACCTACGCCCGCCCCAAATAAGGCGTGCCGCCCGCCCCTGACCTGTGCTCCGCCCAATACACACATCACGTTTCACGTTTCACGTTTCACGCAACCAAAGCACCCCGCCGGGCGTCCTATTAATGACGTTGCCATGAAGTTGCAAGCGAGGCGTATGTAGGTAGGAGGAATTTTTCGCGTGACTCATCTCTCATTCCGGCGGCACCTGGCCGCCCTGGGCTTAATCGGGCTGACGCTGTTGTCGGCCTGCGACAGCACCGCCAGCACCAGCGGCCCGATCAGCAGCCCCACCGCCACCCTCGACGCGGGCGGCGCGGCGACGGCCACGACCGCCCCGGCTCCCACCGATACGGCGCTGCCTGCGGCCACCGATACCACCGGCCCGGCCCCCGCCGATACCGCCGTCCCAGTCCCGACCGACACGACGGCCCCGGCTCCGACCGATACCGCGATCCCGGCCCCGACCGACACGGCAGTCGTGCTGCCGACGGTGACCGCGATCCCGGCAGCCAGCGACACCCCCGTGCCGCCCGCCCCAACGGATACCACCGCCCCGCCTGCGCCAACAGATACCACCGCGCCGCCGCCGACCACCGCCGCGATCACCGACACCCCGGCCAGCAGCGGCCTGCGCGTCTGGCAGGCCGCCAACAAGGGGCCACAGCAGGTCCAGGTCCTCGTCAGCGGCCCGGTCGCCGGGGGACCGCTCTACGCCGGGGGCGTGGGCGTCTACCGCTCCACCGATAACGGCGCGAATTGGGCCACGCTGACCACCGCCTTTACCGCCAGCTTCGTCGCTGTCGCGCCCTCGAACACCCAGATCATCTACGCAGGCACCGGCGACGGCTGCGCCAGCGGCATCCCCGGCGAACTGCACCGCAGCACCGACAGCGGCCAGACCTGGGCCACCGCCACCGGCGGCGTGCGGGCGCTCGACATCAACCCCACCGCCCCCGATCATCTCGTCGGGCTGAAGTGCGACGGCGTCTACAAGAGCACCGACAGCGGAAAGACCTGGACCAAGCTCCCCGGCACCGGCGTACCGAACTATGACGGGGTCACCCTGACGCGGGGCATCAACGACCGCGCCACGATCTATGCCGTCTACGCCTCCGAAGGCGGCACCGCCGCCATCCAGCGCAGCACCGACGATGGCCGCACCTGGCAACTGCTGCCCACCCAGAATATGTACGGCCTCCACGACCTCGCCGTGGACCCGAAGAACGCCAAACATATCTACTTTGTCGGCGGCTCGGCCTTCTACGCCTCGGCAGACGGCGGCACCACCTGGAACCGGCTCGACAAGGGCCTGGAATCCACCGACTCGTCCACGGGCGGCTACCTGCAACTGAGCAACCTGGCCCTCGATCTGGTCAGCCTCCCGCCGAAGGGCGCAGCCTACACCCTCTACGTCGGCAGCTATGGCACATCGGACACCCGGCCCGCCGGGGTCTTCCGCTGGAACGCCAGCAACGCCTGGGTGCCGGTCATCGGTGCCCCCAACGGCCAGGCCATCCGCAGCCTGCTGGTGGCAAACAACCCGAAAGGCCCCGCCCTGCTCGCCGCCACCGACACCGGCATCTACCGCTTGCCGCTGCGTTAGTGGGCAGTGGGCAGTAGGCAGTGAGCAGTGAGCAGTAAATTTAGAAGCAGGCAAACAAAAGGGCTGATCCACATGGATCAGCCCTTCTTGCTCGTTCTTTTTCGTCTTACTGCGTACTGCGTACTGTCTACTGCCTACTGCCTACTGCCTACTCGTCTAGTGACTGTCGCCGTTGGTGCCCGGCATGGTCGGAGTGTGCGCGGTCGTCTGGAGCATACTATCTAGGTCGGCCTGGATCTGGTCGGTCTGGTCGCCGTCGCGGGGGATGCGGGCCAGCGAAGCCACGCTGTCGCCGCCGCGCATGTTCATCACGGCCACCCCCTGCGCCGGGCGGCGCAACTGCGGGATGTCCTCCACGA
>JBBSEL010000428.1:0-4645 GCA_038239755.1 Chloroflexia bacterium
GGGTCGGTGGCGGCGTCGGCTTCCTGAGTACGGCCCTGCAAGAACTCTTCCACGTTCCCCGGTACTTTGACCCAGGCGACGAACTCGGCGTTTTCGGCCTCGATCCCGGCGCGGGTTCGCTCGGTAGCGATGATCGTCGCATCGGCAAAGACCTGATTGCCCAGCACCCGCTCGCTGTGGTAATGGGTGTTAACCACATAGGCGACGGGATGACCCATCACCGCTTCTGCCGCCCGGCGTAGGTCGGCTGCTGCCGGGGGCAGGCGGAAGGTGTCTACCACCAGCACTCGGTCGCCCAGGTCTACAAACCCGGCGTTGCTAGCTCCGCCGCCTTCCAGCCGCACAATCGCTGCATACACACCATCGGCCACCTGTTCCAGGTCGAAATATTTGGAGTCGAACAGCGTGCCCATCCCTTGTGCCTCCTACTTGAACCGGGTGACGAACAGCGCCCAGAACGCTTCGACCAGGACCGAGCCGAGGCGCGAGAGGACGGCAGCGGCTCCGGCCACGGGCAGGGGGATGCCCAGCACCCCGGTCAGCCCGGCCACCAGTAGGCCCTCACGCACGGCCCAGCCGTTGGGCACCAGCAGGGTCAGGAAGCCGATGGCCCAGGATGCCGTGTAGAGGCCGATAATCGCGGGCAACTCCGTCGCCGGGAGCGTGGGATAGACCGTGGCCGTCCAGAAGAACGAAGCCACCCCGTACCACAGCCAGTTCGCCACGAACGGCACCAGGCCCAGGAGCAGGTCGCCGCCGTGCAGGGTGATCCCCAGCGGGGCGCGGCCTATCCGCCGCAGGCCCCAGTCCAGCGCGGCGAACACCGGGCGCGGCCAGACGACAAAGAAGGCCAGGGCGAAAAAGACGACCACATAGGGCCAGATCGGGCCAGACGGCAGCGCGGTCAGCGCCAACCCCGACACCAGCAGGGCCGCCACCGTGTTCAACACCTGCTCCAGCACCACGCTCACGCTGGTCGCCCGGCGCGGCAGCCCGACCCCCTCGGCCAGCACCACCCGCCCGACCGCGAACCAGATCGAGCCGGGCAGGTACTTCGCCAGCGCCGACTGGAAGTAGAGCCGGAAGGCGATGCGCCAGGAGATATGATGGCCCAGCCGCGCCAGCAGCCGCTTCCAACTGTAGACCTGCAATGGGGCGCGCCCCAACAGCAGCCCCGCCGCCAGGAGCAAATAGCCCGGCTCTAACTGCCAGTGGTAGGCGACAATATCCGGCCATTGCCGCGCCAGAGCCAGGCCGAAGAAGAGCACGATCAGCCCGATGATCGCCACCTGCCCGGCCCGCCGCACGGTGGGGTTTGCCAGGAGCGGGGGCAGGGTACGCAGCCGTCGAGGGGCGGGAGTCAGCGTGGGTTGGAGGGGTTCTTCGGGGTGCAAGACGGCTCCTGTGACAACAACAACTACAGCGGGTGATCAGCAGCGGCACATAATATGCTCTGATCCGGTGCCCCCCGAAGGCTACTCGATCCGCCGATACTTGTCAACCGTGGGCGGGGCTGCCGCCGCCCGGAAGCGGCCTGCTAACCTTATCCCAGGAGGTTAATACCAGTTTATATACTGAAGGGTAATCGCAGCACCATCGATTGCGATCCGTATATGGTGCATTGTCAATTTGCAATGACTTGTTAACCGTTGAGTACGCCTGCTGATCATCACCGATTTTCATGCTGGCGTAACATCATCTACATAGCCGCGTTTTAGAAGTGCGGCACTTTACCAGAAGCCGGGTTGCACAACGACGCAGTTGGCGATTTCCCAGGGCTGATCACTAAAAAGTGAGGAACAGCAACGTGCAAAATGTGCTTATTACAGGGGGGGCAGGTTTCGTCGGATCGAACCTGGCCCAGCGTGTGTTGGGCGCGGGTGGGCAGGTCACGGTGGTTGACAGCCTGGTGCGGGCGGGCACCGAGCGCAACCTGGCCTGGTTGCAGCACCTCGGCGGCGACCGCCTCCACTTTGTCCGCGGCGATGTGCGCGACGGCCAATTGCTGGCCGACGTGCTGGCAGCGACCCAACCCGACGCGGTGTTCCATTTCGCCGCCCAGGTCGCGGTCACGACCTCGGTCCACGACCCGCGCACCGATTTTGAGGTGAACGCGCTGGGCACGTTTAACGTGCTGGAAGCCGCCCGCCGCCTGCGCCGCCCACCTCCGATCTTCTTCACCTCGACCAACAAGGTCTATGGCGGGCTGGAGGATGTGGCCGTGGTCGCCGGGCCAACCCGCTGGGCCTTCCGCGACCGTCCGCAGGGCATTGACGAAAGCCAACCGCTCGATTTCCACTCGCCCTATGGCTGCTCCAAAGGGGCCGCCGACCAGTATGTGCGCGACTACGCCCGCATCTACGGCCTGCAAACGGTCGTCTTTCGCATGAGCTGCATCTACGGCCCGCGCCAATTCGGCAACGAGGACCAGGGCTGGGTCGCTCACTTCCTGATTTCGGCCCTCATGCAGCGCCCGCTGACGATCTACGGCGACGGCAAGCAGGTGCGCGATATCCTGTTCGTGAGCGATCTGGTGGATGCGTTCCAGGCTGCCTATGCGCGCATAGACACGGTGGCGGGCGAGGTGTTCAACATCGGCGGTGGCCCGGCCAACACGCTGGCGATCTGGTCCGAATTCGCCCCGTACATCCAGCGGTTAGCCGGGCACCTGCCCCCGCTCCACTTTGCCGAGATCCGCCCCGGTGACCAGGCGGTCTATATCAGCGACACCCGCAAGGCAGCGGCGCAGCTAGGCTGGACCCCCGTCATTGGCGTGTCCGAAGGGATCAGCCGTCTCTATAGCTGGATCCGCGAGAACCGGACCCTGTTTGGCGGGCCGGCACCCGGGCCGGCGCGGACGCCCTGGACCCCCACCAACGGCCATCATGCCGAGCCATCTCTGCCGCTCTCCGCGTTCTCCCGACTCGACGCGCCGCCCCCGGATGGTTTACAATAGAGGGCAAGAGGCAGGGATCAGCGATCAAGCGATTACCGACCAGTCGTCGCAGGGGGCAGCATGGGGGAACGGGGCAGCAGCCTGGTCATCGGCATCGCAGGCGGGAGCGGGTCGGGCAAAACGACCGTCACTAACGCGATCATCGAGACCGTAGGGGCGGCTAATGTCACCCTGCTTCAGGAGGACTCCTACTACCGCGACTTTGGCGACCTATCGCCGGAGCAACGGCGGGCGATCAACTGGGATCACCCCGACGCGCTCGAAGAAGAGTTGCTGATCGCCCATGTGCAGGCGTTGCGGGCCGGGCAACCGGTGGCGACTCCCTGTTATGACTTTCTCAACTATCGCCGCCTGCCCGATGCGCTGCCGCTGGCCCCGCGCCCGGTGGTGATTGTCGAGGGGATCCTGGTCTTGATCGAGCCGGTGCTGCGGCAGTTGATGGATATCAAGGTGTTTGTGGATGCCGACGCGGATGTGCGCTTTATCCGGCGGCTGACCCGCGACATCTTTGCGCGGGGGCGCAGCCTCGAATCGGTCATCGATCAATATCTGGCGACGGTGCGGCCCATGCACTTGGAGTTTGTCGAACCGAGCAAGCGCTATGCTGACGTGATCATCCCCGAAGGCGGCCACAACCGCGTTGCCATCGAAATGGTGGTGGCGCGGGTGCAGTCGGTGGTGGGGGTGTGAAACGTGAAACGTGAAACGTGAAACGTGAAACGTGAAACGTGATGCGTGATTCTAAACACGCATTACTGATCACTAAACACTCGTCACGAGCCACGAGCCACGAACCACGAGCCACTACTCAGCACTCGTCACTCAGCACTCGCTACCAACCACCAACCACTAACCACCAACCACTAACCACTAACCACTAACCACACACTAACAACTATGGACATACATCTCATTCTCATTTTCCTGGCAAGCTTCGCCGCGTCGGCGGTTGAAGTCGTGGAGGCCGTGACTATTGTGCTGGCGGTCGGCGTGATCCGCGGCTGGCGCAGCACCTGGATCGGCGTCGTCGCGGCGGCGCTCAGCCTGGCGGTGCTGGTCGGGGTGTTCGGCCCCACGCTGCTACAGACCGTCTCCCGCGAACTGCTGCTGGTGGTCGTCGGCACCTTGCTGCTGATCTTCGGCCTGCAATGGGTCCGCAAGGCGATCATGCGCTACACCGGCCTCAAAGCCCTGCACGACGAGGCGCTGATCTACGAACGCGAGACGGCGGCCCTCCAGGCTGCCGGGCAAAAGCAGGGCGCGATGGACTGGACTGCCTTCACCGTCGCCTTTAAGGGCGTGTTCCTGGAAGGGCTAGAGGTGATCTTCATCGTCATCACCTTTAGTGCCACCAGCGGCCAGTTCGTGGTGACGGTCCTGGGCGCGGTCGCCGCTGCGGTCTTGGTCACCGTCGCCGCCCTCTTCCTGCACAAGCCGCTGACCCAGGTGCCCGAAAACACGCTGAAGTACGGCGTGGGCCTGATCCTGATCACCTTCGGCCCCTTCTGGACCGGTGAGGGCCTGGGCGTCGAATGGCCGGGGGGCGACCTGATGATCCTCGTCCTGCTCGTCTTCTACTGGGCCACCACCTGGGGGATGATCAGCTACTTGCGCCGCCCGGTGCAGCCCACGGCAGAGGGAACGACATGAAATACATTACCGGCTTCTTTGCCTTCTGGTGGGACTTTA
>JBBSEL010000429.1:0-4621 GCA_038239755.1 Chloroflexia bacterium
AGGAACACCCCCAGCGGCGTGTCCAGATCGGCGGGCAGGGTGATCGCCAGGGGGGCATAGCGATTGCGGATTGCGGATTGCGAATTGCGGATTGATTCTGCCGGATCGGCAGCTACTCGCTGGAAGGTTGCTAATGGCTCCATGTGGCACCGTCCCTTTCGGATGCTGATGTGTGGCAGCGGTTCTCGGGTCTATCCCGTCCAATCCGCAATCCACACTCCGCAATCCAAAATAAAAAGACCCTCGTCCGCAAGGGACGAGAGCCAAACCGGCTTCGTGGTGCCACCCTTTTTCCGCTGCTAGCGCAGCGCTCAGCGAGTACCTAGTCCTGGGGAGGACTGCCGATACCCCGCTCCCTGATAACGGAGGAGTGGCCGGCACCGTCTACTGCGCTTGCGCGGTTCGGGGTGCAACTCCCAGCTCCATTCACGCTCTGCGCCGCCCCCGGATTTCCACCGCCGCCGGGTCTCTGTAGGCACGCCTTGATCGCTACTCGTGCTGTTCACAGTTGTTAGTCTATGTGATTGCTCTCAGTCTAGCAAATTTCCCTCGGCCTGTCAAGAGCGTTGACCGCATCGCTCCGGCCTGCTACAATGGGCGGGGAGGAACCTTCATGCACCATCCATTGGTCGGGCTGGCCGACTATCACATGCACACCGTGCTTTGCGGCCACGCCACCGGCACGATGGACGAGTATATCACCCGCGCGCTGGAACTGGGGTTGGATGCCATCGGCTTCTCGGAGCACATCTACCTCTACCACCTGCCGCCGGAAGGGCGCGACCCCGAATTGGCCCCGCACGACGAGGCGGCGCTGGCGCAGTATGTCGGTTGGGTGGAGGAGGCGCAGGCGCGCTATCCGCAACTCTCCATCCGCTTGGGGCTGGAGGCCGACTACATCCCCGGCCACGAGGAAACCCTGGCCCGCATCCTCAAGCGCTGGCCGTTCGATTATGTTTACGGCTCGGTCCATTTCATCGACGGCTGGGGCCTGGATGACCGGCGCTATATCGACGGCTACAAAGACTGGGAGCCGGAGGCGCTGTACGCACGCTATTTCGGGCTGGTCTGCGACGCGGCCAAGACGGGCCTGTTCGACATCATGGCCCACCTCGATCTGGTGAAGAAGTTCGGCTGCCGCCCGACCCGCGACCTGACCGACCTCTACACCCGCGTGGCGGCGACTCTGGCACAGGCGGGAGTGTGCATCGAGGTCAGCAGCGGGGGGCTGCGCTACGAGGCGGCGGAGGTGTATCCCGCGCCGCCGCTGCTGGCGCTCTGCCGGGCGGCGGGGGTGCCCATCGTCCTGGGGTCCGACGCGCACAAGCCGGAGCATGTCGGCTACGCCTTCACCCAGGTGCTCGACGCGGCGCACGCAGCGGGCTACACCGAACGGCAGCTTTTCATCAGCCGTCGCCGGTCGGCCCTGCCGTTGGTGCGCCACGCGGGCGCGGCATCCTACCTCGGTTAAGCGGCGGTGGCCTTCGCCGTCACTGCCTGCAAGGTAGGGATGCCGGTCCCCTCTGCTGCGTCGCTCGCCTTAGGCGAGCGCATAGGTGAGTTGCACGACGCCTGAATTGAACGTTCGGGTATCGGTCAATTTCAACGTCAGGTTGCTCCCGTCCTTGAAGAGACGTTTCCCCTGCCCCAGGACCACCGGATAGACCAGGAGGTTTAGCTCGTCCACAAGGCCGTGGTCCAGCAGCGTCTGGACCAGTGTGCCGCTGCCGCTGATGTTGATGGTTTTGCCCGGCTGCTGCTTCAGCCGGGTTATTTCCTCCACCGCATTGCCTTTGATCAGCGTTGAATTGCGCCACGTCGCCTCGTCCAGGGTCGTGGAAACAACGTACTTGGGGATGTTGTTCATCATCTCTGCCGCCGGATTGCCGTCCGTACTGTTGGCGAAGGCGGACTCAAAGCCCTGGTACGTCACTCGTCCCAGGAGCAGCGCATCCGCTGCCGCCGAGGACTCGCCGATAAACTGCCCGATGGCGTCGTCCCAGTAGGGCATTGTCCACCCGGAAAGCGCGAAATCATCTTCCGGGCCTGGCCCTTGCACCACCCCATCCAACGAGATAAACAGCCCGACCACGATCTTTCTCATGTTCGTCCTCCTTAGCCTCTAAGAGGCAGCACGTAAGTAATGCGCCCAGTAGCCCTGCCAGAGGCCATACGGTGCGGCGATGCGGCGCAGGTCGGCATCGGTCAGCGTGCGGCCCTGCCCGTAGAGTCGGGAGACCGCCGCCAGCAGCCGCTTCTCGCCGCTCGGCACCTGGTCCATCCGGCCCAACCCGCGTACCATGATGAAGTCGGTTGACCAGTCCCCAATACCGGGGATCTGCCGCAGCCACGCAGCGACCTCGGTGTACGGCGCGGTGCGGAGCCAGGTTTCCGCCACCCCATTGAACGCCTGGGCCACGGCCTGCACCTGGGGCGCTTTGCGCTCATTGCGGACCACCGCCAACACCTCGTCGGGGTTGGCCCGCGCCACGTCGCCCGGTTCGGGAAAGGCCCAGTAGTCGGTCCCCTCCACGTTCAACCGCGTGCCGTAGCGCTCGGTCAGCGCCTCTTTCTGCTTGCGCGTCACCGGGTAATAGTTCCGCTGCGATAAGATGGCCCAGACGGCGTTCTCGAACGGGGTCAGGAACTTGACCTGATGATAGCCGTAGAGTTGCTCGATGATCGGTGCGAACGCCGGGTCGTCCTGGCCGATGGCGTAGAACGGTTTCAGGTCATCATCCAGGCTGAGATAGAAGCGCAGCCGGTCCAGCGCGGCGGCCTGGGTCGTCGCGCTGATCGGCTCGGCGGCGAAGAGGGTGATGGTCAGCCGGGGCGCGTCCCGCGTGCCGCCCGCCGTGACCCGCGCCACGATTGGCTGCCCACCCACCGCCACCGCTTTGGTCAGCGCCTGCTCCGTCACCGTCTGCGTGCCGATGGCCGGGCCGAAGCCGCCCACGAACAGCAGCGATTGGGTGAAGCTGAACGGGGGCGTGGGATCGAGATGGGCCGTGACGGTGTGCAAGCTCACTCGGCCAGCGTCCCGTAGCTCTGCAACGTCCGCAACGCCAGGATCGTCACCCAGCCGCGCCACTCTAGCCGCACCCCCTCGCTGATCGGGTCCCAGGAGATCGGCCAGCCGCCGTCGGCCTCCTGCCGCGCCGCCAACGCCTGGAGGTGTGGGGCGAGCTGATCGTCGGTGAAGAGCCGCCGCGCCCAGCTATCGGCGCGGGGTGCCCAGTCCAGCGGCTTCTGCACATACCCTTCGGCGGCAGGATCGAGGGCGATCACCCCCGGCACGGCCAGGCGGGCGGCGATGCGGTCGAGTTCCCCTTGCCCCCGCGTCCAATCGGGGGCATATTGCAAGAAGGTGATCACCGGCATCAGCGTGTGGAACTCGTCCGACTCTAACTCGCTGATCGCCCCCCAGCAGTAATCCGCCGCCTGCGCGATCCAGGGGTGCTGCACGCCGTGCTTGAGAAGCAGCCCGACAATCGCGGCGGTGGGGTTGAGCGAGGCAGGCGGGTCGGCATCAGCGCTCCACCACGGGGCGCGGGGGTAGTCGTTGACCGACGGCAGGGCGAAGGGCAGGCCGCCGTCGGTGGTGGTGATCGTTGGCAGGAAGTCGCACAGCCGCGCCACCATCGGGTCGTCAAACCCGTCGATCTCGTCCAGGACATGCAGTGCGTGTTCACAATCCACCGGCTGGCTGTGCGGGTCGCGCTTGTCCGGCTCCAGCCCGTTGCCGAAGCCGCCGTCCGCGTTCTGGTAGCCCCGCAGCGCCGCTAGCACCGGCTCTTTGCCGCCCTCGGCAAACAGCGCCGCGAACACTTGCCGCTCCAGCAGCCGGGCATTGGCCCAGACAAACGCCTGGGCGCGGGTGATCATGTCGTTCATGGTTCCTCCTCTACTGTGTTATTTTGGACGTGAATACCCTGTTCGTGTGTTAGAAGGTTTTGATTGAGTTATGGATCAGGTTTCAATGGTGAGATCACGTTTTGTAGATGTTCTAGGACTTGGCGAGCAATTCGCACCAGTTGGTCAAACGTGATTATTTCCACTCGATGCAGGTGCCCATTGAATCTACGGAGTGCTGCTAGTTGCTCTTTATCATTATCACTTATGTAGCCGATAATTACTTTAACACGTATTTTGTTGGTATCTACTTGATACTTTCGTAGAATATTATTTCTATCGGCCTCCATTTCTTCTACATACTTGAATACCTGTCCAAGCACCTCCGATACTTCACTTCTGGGATAAAAAGCATCATGAGATTTATCTTTAATAAATAAAGGTGCTGCTTTTAGAGGTCGTTTTATCTCGATGATTTCAAGATAACCATCTACAGTACGTCGCAGCGCAAAATCCTGCTGCTCATCTGTAGTGAAATTCCTCCTTCCTAAGAGCTTACTGTATTCGCTACCAAACATCCAAGGATTCTTCTCAAGATGAGCTTGGAACGCGCTTTCACTTGCATCTTGCTCAATCAGCTTCTCCAAAGTAACAAGTGCATCCGAAAACCTTGCAATGTTAAGCGCAGCAGCAATTCCTTTTGATGCTTGTGGATCTTCTGAAGCACGATGTATTAATGCTTGTAGAACTTCTGCATCTTCTCCTGCTG
>JBBSEL010000430.1:0-4620 GCA_038239755.1 Chloroflexia bacterium
CCCCCGACCCCCTCTGTTATAATAGAACAATGGACACACCGAACCCGCCACAGGTCACCATTCTGGGCACCGGCAGTTGGGGCACCACCCTGGCGCTGTTGGCGGCAGGGGCCGGAGCGCGGGTGACACTGCTGGCCCGCGATGCCGCCGAGGCCGCGCAGTTGCGGGCCGACGGCGAGAACCTGCGCTTCTTGCCGGGCTACCCATTCCCGCCCGGCCTGACCGTCACCCACGACATTGCTGCCGGGCTGGAGGGCTGCACCGCCTTCCTCCTGGTCGTCCCCACCCAGACCATGCGGGCCAATATCGCCGCCGTGGCCGCCCACCTGCCCGCCGACCCGACCGGCGGCCCGGCGCTGGTCAGTTGCGCCAAAGGGCTGGAGGTGGGCACCGTGGCCCGCATGACCGAGGTGCTTCAGGCCACCCTGCCGCCCGGCTGGGGAGATCGGGTGGCGGCCTTATCCGGCCCCAACATCGCCCGCGAGATCGCGGCGGGCAAACCGGCCACCAGCGTGGTCGCCGCCGCCGACCCGGCTATCGCCGCGCAAGTGCAGTGGGCGATCCATGGCCCGGCCTTTCGCGTCTACACCAACGCCGATGTGGTCGGGGTCGAACTGGCCGGGGCGCTGAAGAACATCATCGCCCTGGGGGCGGGGGTGATCGATGGGTATGGCCTGGGCGACAACACTAAAGCGGCCTTCATCACGCGGGGCATCGCTGAAATCACCCGGCTGGGCTGCGCCGAAGGGGGGCAGGCGCTCACGTTCGCCGGGCTGGCCGGGGTAGGCGACGTGATGGTCACTTGCTACAGCCCGCACAGCCGCAACCACCGCCTGGGCATCGCCCTCTCCGGAGGGGCCACGCTGCCCGACGCGCAACGGGCATTGGGCGGCGTGGCCGAAGCCGTGCCCACCACCCGCGCCGCGCTGGCCCTCGCTGCCCGCCACGGCCTCGATCTGCCGATCATTGCCCAGGCCTACGCCGTCCTCTTCGACGGCAAACCGCCCCTCGCCGCCATGACCGACCTGCTGGCCCGCGACCCAACCGACGAGATGCACGGGATGGACGAGGGGTGAGCGGCGAGCAGCGCGCAGCGAGCAGTGAGCAGCGAGTAACGGGTGATGCGTGAAACGTGAAACGTGAAACGTGATACGTCGTTCTGGCTACTGACCGCTGACCGCTGCCTACTCGCTGCTCACTGCTCGCTGCTCACTGCTCACTGCTCGTTTGCTTGCGTCGCGGTACGCATAATGCTAAAATCGGTCTACAGGCCACGGGGCGAGGGCACCTTTGTGGCGCGGACCCATTCTGATTGCGTTAATCCAAAGGAGGACAGAACACAAATGAAGAAAATCAACACCTGGTTCCTGCTGGCAAGCCTGCTGACCGTGATGGCGCTGCTGCTGGCGGCGTGCGGCGGTGAGGCATCGCCCACCGTCGTTCCCTTGCCACCGGACACGCCGACCGCCTCGATGGCTGCCGACACGCCGACCGCGATGATGGCCGCCGATACCCCGACGGCTATGATGGCCGCCGATACCCCGACCACCGCGATGATGGGTGAGACCCCGACCACGGCAGCCATGACCGGCACGATGACCGGCGGGGCCGATGTGAAAGTGGGCGTGGCCTTCGTCACCAGCGGCGACAACGCCATCTATGGCAAGAGCCAGCAGCCCGCCGTGCAGATGGCCTTTGACGAGATTAACGCCAAGGGCGGCGCGGGCGGCCACAAGCTGGTCGGCGTGTTCGAGGACACGGCAGGTAAGCCCGACCAGGCGAAATCGGTCTTCCAGAAGTTGATCAACTCGGACAAAGTAGACGCGATTATCGGCCCGACCCTATCCGGCGAAGCCAAGACCTCCGACCCTGACGCGCAGGCGGCGAGTGTGCCGGTGCTGGGCGTGTCCAACACGGCGGCGGGCATTACCGACATCGGTGATTACATCTTCCGCGACTCGCTGACCGAAGGCGTGGTCGTGCCCGAAACGGTCAAAGAGACCGTGGCGAAATATAGCCTGAAGAGCGTGGCCTTGATGTACGGCAACGATGATGCCTTCACCAAGTCGGGAGCCGATGCCATGCGCGCCGCGCTCCAGGCCAACGGCGCGACCGTGGTGGACGAAGAGACCTTCGCCAACACCGACACCGACTTCAAGGTCCAGTTGACCAAGATCAACAACCTGAACCCCAAACCGCAGGCTGTCTTCATCTCGGCGTTGGGCAAGGCCCCGGCCCTGATCCTCCAGCAAGCGCGGGTCGATGTGGGTATCCCGAAAGAAGTGATCCTGGCTGGGGGCAACGGCTTTAACTCGCCCGCCGTGCTCAAGGCCGCTGGGGATGCTGCCGAGGGCTTCGTGGTCGGCGCGGCCTGGAATATCGCCAGCACCGCCGAACTGAACACCGGGTTCATCGCCGCCTATAAGGCCAAGACCGGCAACAACCCCGACCAGTTTGCCGCCCAGGCGTATGCCGGGGCCTACATCCTGGCCGACGCCATCAGCCGCGCCACCCTAACCGGCGACCTGGCGAAGGACCGCACCACGATCCGCGATGCACTCCTGGCGACCAAAGACGTGAACACCGTCCTCGGCTCCTTCAACTTCACCGCCAAGCGCGACGCCAACCACCCCCCGGTGGTCCAGGTCGTCCAGAATGGCGCGTTCGTCGTACTGAAGTAACGTAACGAGTAGCGAGCCGTGAGCAGCGAGTGGTGCGTGAAACGTGAAACGTGAAACGTGAAACGTGATGCGTAAGTCTGATGACTGACGACTGACGACTGATGACTGATCACTGACCCCTGACCCCTCGCTGCTCGCTGCTCGCTGCTCTATGCTCTATGCATGTACTAATGACGACCGATGCGGTGGGCGGGGTCTGGACCTACAGCCTGACCCTGGCGCGGGCGCTGGCGGCGCGGGGCGTGGCGGTGACGCTGGCAGTGGTCGGGCCGGAGCCGTCCGCCGCGCAGGTGGCCGAGGCCCAGGCCGCCGGGCTGCTCCTGCGTGTCCTCCCCTCGCGCCTGGAATGGCAAGAGGACAGCGGCCCCGACCTGCCCCGCTCTGCCGCCTGGCTGCGTGAGCAGGTGACGCAGACAGGGGCGACCCTGGTCCACAGCAACCAATTCGCCTACGGAGCCGCCGATCTGGACCTGGGCGTGCCCGTGCTGGTGGTGGGGCACAGCGACCTGTGGAGCTGGCAGGCGTGGTGCCAGCCTGCGGACGCGCCGGTGTGGCCGCCGTGGGCCGCGTTTCTGGCCGAGTACTGGGGCGTGGTCGCGGCGGGGCTGCGCGGCGCGGCAGCGATTGTCGCTCCCTCGCACTTCATGGCCGCCAACCTGATCAACTACTATGGCATAGATCCTGCTCTGCCTGTCCGGGTTATTTATAACGGCAGCGATCCACCCATGCCCACGCCGGAACGTGCGGGGTCCGAATCACCCCTCCCGGTGCTGGCAGCGGGGCGGCTGTGGGACCCGGCCAAGAACCTGCGGGTGCTGGTCAGGGCAGTGGGGCCGGGGGTCGCCGGGGTGACGGTGGCCGTCGCCGGGCCGATGGGCGGGCCGAACGGCGAAGCCGCCGATCTCGCCGCATCAGCGGCGGGTGGAATCACCTGGCTAGGCGCGTTGGGTGCCGCCGATATGCAGGCGCGGTTGGCCGCAAGCCGGGTCTTTGTCGGGGCCAGCCGCTATGAGCCGTTTGGCCTGGCCCCGCTGGAAGCCGCCGGGGCCGGATGTGCCCTCCTGTTGAGCGACATCCCGGCCTTTCGGGAGCTATGGGACGGGGCGGCGCGCTTTTTCCCACCGGACGATCCCGCCGCCCTGCGTGTCCTGTTGCACGAATGGGCCGCTGCCCCCGCCGAAGTCGCCGGGTGGGCCACCCGCGCCAGGGACCGAGCGGGGCGCTACACCGCCGCAACGATGGCCGCCCACTATCACGACCTATACGAGAGGATTCGCACCGGCGCATGAGCAAACGCACCGCACTTTCTCCCCAGACGACCGCCAAACCCCAGCCCGCCAAAGCGACCCCGACAAAAGCGCTGCGGGTCGCCATCTTCGGCCAATCCCTTATCTCCGACTGGAACCACGGCAACGCGCACTTTTTGCGTGGGCTGGTCCGCTCGTTGCAAGAGTTGGGGCACCGGGTCACCTTCTACGAGGATGCCGAGAACTGGTCGCTGGCGAACCTGCGGGCCACGCAAGGTGAGGCAGCGGTGGCCGAATTTGCCCACGCCTTCCCCATGATGCAGCCGACCATGTACCGCAACGGCGACGCCTCCACCCTGCGCCCCTGGCTGGAAGGGGTGCTGGACGAAGCCGATGTGGCCCTGGTCCACGAATGGAACACGCCGGACCTGATTCGGCTGGTCGGGCAGTTGGGACGGCAGCGGCGCGATCTCGTCACCCTGTTTCACGATACCCACTACCGCGTCTACTCCGAGCCAGAGACGATGCGGGCGCTGGAGCTGGAGAACTACCGCGCGATCCTGGCCTTCGGCCCTGAAATCGCCCGGATCTACCGCGAGGACTTCGGCCACCCCCACGTCTACACCTTCCACGAGGCCGCCGACGCGGACCTCTTCCGCCCGCTGGCCTTCCCGCGCACCCAGGATGTGGTC
>JBBSEL010000431.1:0-4617 GCA_038239755.1 Chloroflexia bacterium
ATGCTGGAGTATTTCCTGCTCTGTGATCCGGCCACCCTCTATTACCGTTCGACCGACGAGGACCGGTTGTTCTGCCCCGACCGGCGCTACGATATTGACCCGCGCATCGCCAGCCTGACCCTGATCGACGCGCCCACCGATTGGGTGCCCCTGCGCCGGACCAAGGGACCGTTCCGCCGCGACTACGGGCAGCGCGCCCTGGGCCAGTGGCTCCCCGCCCACACCCGCCTCCGCACCGGCCCCGGCGTTCCGGTCGTGCTGCACACCGTCCGCCTCGAGGATGTGCCCGATACCTGGGTGGGGGCCACGCCGATTGCCGACCTGGACTATGACAACAACCCGCATTACGACGGGCTGCCTGCGCTGGGTATGGAACGGCATATCTACAGTGGCAGCCATATGTCGCGTGAGTCCCACGCCTTTCTCCGCCGCGTCTGGCGCTGAGCCGCTGGCGGGAGATTACCTGGTTCCCTGACGAAATGATGGCGCGATTGCTGCTAAACTTGGAAATCGTTATGAGCCGAGCCGGACTCACCCTCGCCCAGATCAACGCTGCCGACCACGATACCTTCGTGGCCCTGCTTGGCTGGGTCTTTGAAGGGTCGCCCTGGGTCGCTGCCGGGGCGTGGGCGGCGCGCCCGTTCTCGGACCGGGCGGCGTTGCACCGGGCGCTGTGCGCGGTGATGTGGGCGGCACCCCTGGCGCAACAGATCGCGCTGATCGGGGCACACCCGGATCTGGTGGGGCGCGCCGCGCTGGCGGGCACGCTCACCCCCGAGTCCACTCGTGAACAGGCAGCGGCGGGGTTGGACCGCCTGACCCCCGCCGAGCAAGCCACCTTCGCCCAACTCAACGCACGCTACCGGGAAACGTTTGGCTTCCCCTTTGTCATCTGCGCCCGCGAGAACAAAAAGGAGAACATCCTGGCCGGGTTCGCCACGCGCCTGGGTCACTCCCGCGCCGACGAGATCGCGACGGCTCTGCGCGAGATCGCCAAGATCGCCTGGCTGCGGCTGGGCGAGGCGGTGGCTTTAGACTAAGTTGGTGGCGTGGTATATAATATTGCCAGGTACCGAATATCCCTGCGGGGAGCCGCCACGGTGGTGTGGTGCCTGGTGAGGGCGCGCCATTGGGACCTATCGCATCTTTCGTGACTTCCGCTTTACTCGACGAAGGAATCCAAGCGCATGAAGTGGTCTATTGGCCGCGTATTGGCCGCGATTTTTGGGCTGGCCCTGGTCGCCCTGCTGGTGATTACTGCCCTTTCGTTTAACTCAAGCCGCGCGCTGCTCGACAGCCGGGAACTGGGCCGGTTGAGCAACGCGGTGATTGCCGAAACCACTGCGATCCGCAGCAGCATCACCGAAGCCGAAACCAGCCAGCGGGGCTACCTAATCACCGGCAACGAGACGTATCTGGCCCCCTACACTAGCACCCTGACCACCCTCCCCGGTCATTTCACCCAGGTTACAGCGCTGACCGCCGGTAACCCCGACCTCCAAAACCAGATCACCGGCCTGCAACAAAAGACGCAGATGATGCTGGCGGAGTTGAAGCAGACGATTAGCCTGCGGCGGGACCAGGGCTTCGCGGCGGCCCAACAGCTCGTGATGGCGAACACCGGTCATGTGCTGATGACCGAGATCAACGCGGCCATCGACCGGATCGAGAGCCAGGAACAGGCGTTGCTGGCGCAGCGGCGGATCGATATTGACAGCAGTACCCAGAACACGCTTTTCCTCCTGGCCTTGCTGGGGTTGCTCAATTTTGTGCTGCTGGGGCTGGCCTTCACCTTCGTCCGCCGCGATGTGACCAACCGCGCCTACACCGAGGCGGCGCGCCTGCGGACCACCCTGACCAGCATCGGCGATGCCGTGATCGTCACCGATCAGGCAGGCCGGGTGACATTCCTCAACCCGGTGGCCGAGACCCTGACCGGCTGGCCGCAAGCCGACGCGGCGGGGCAGGATCTGACGACCATCTTTAAGATCGTCAACGAAGCGACCCGCGCCGTCGTTGAGAACCCGGTGGACAAAGTGCTGCGCCTGGGCACCATCGTCGGAATGGCTAATCACACCCTCTTGATCGCCCGCAACGGCACCGAGACCCCGATTGACGACAGCGGCGCACCGATCCGCGATGCCGACAGGACGATCAGCGGGGTCGTCCTGGTCTTCCGCGATATCACCGAGCGCAAGGCGGCAGAAGTGGAGCGGGCCGATTTGCTGGCCCGCGAACAGGCCGCCCGCGCCGCCGCCGAGGCCAGCGAGCAATATTATCGCTTCCTGGCCGAGAGCATCCCGCAGATCGTCTGGACGGCGCGCCCTGACGGCTGGCGCGACTACTATAGCCAACGCTGGTATGATTATAGCGGCCTGAGCGTTGAGCAGTCGGCAGGTTGGGGATGGGAGGCGGTGCTCCATCCCGACGACCGGGAGCAGTTCCTGGCCCTGTGGCATCATTCGTTGGCGACAGGCGAACCGTACCAAAATGAATATCGCTTTAAACGCGCCGATGGTACCTATCACTGGTATCTGAGCCGCGCCCTCCCGGCCCGTAACGCGCAGGGCCAGATCATCCGCTGGTTTGGGACGAGCACCGACATAGACGACCAGAAGCGGACGGCGCGGTCGCTGGAAGTGCTGGCCGAGGCGAGCGCGGTGCTGGCTTCTTCGCTCGATTACGAGGAAACGCTGGCCGGGGTGGCGCGGCTGCTCGTGCCCGATCTGGCCGACTGGTGCGCGGTGGACGTGCTTGATGCCCACGGCGATTTGCAACGGCTGGCGGTGGCCCATATTGACCCGGCCAAAGTGGAATGGGGCCACGAACTCTGGCAGCGCTATCCGCCCAGTAAGGATGCTCCCACCGGCTCCTACAACGTGATCCGCACCGGCAAGACCGAATTTCTCCCCGAAATCACCGAGGCGATGCTGGCCCTCGTCACCGATAAGGATCTGCTGGAGATCATCCACACGATTGGGTTTACGTCGGTGATCACGGCACCGCTCATGGTGCGCGACCGCACCCTGGGGGTGCTCACACTGGTCACCGCCGAGTCGCGCCGCCCTTATACCGAGGCCGATGTCCGCCTGGCCGAAGACCTGGCCTGCCGCGCCGCCGGGGCCATGGACAATGCGCGCCTCTACCGGGAAGCCCAGGATGCGGTACAGATGCGCGACCAGTTCCTCTCCATCGCCGCCCACGAGCTAAAGACCCCACTGACCTCGATGCTGGGCTACACCCAACTGGTGCAGCGCCGGACCCAGCGCGAGGGCACGCTGAACGAGCGCGATCAGCGAGCGCTGCGCCTGGTGGCCGACCAGACCGAGCGGCTAAACCGCATGGTGGCCTCGCTGCTCGATCTCTCGCGCCTGGAGACCGGGCAACTCAGCATCGATCAGACCCCGGTGGACCTGGGGGCATTGGCCGGGCGGCTGGTCGAAGAGGTACAACCCTCGTTGGAGCGCCACCGCCTGGTGCTCCAGGCCCCCGCCGCGCCGCTGATGATCGAAGGCGACCCGCTGCGCCTGGAACAGGTGTTGCAGAACCTGATCCAGAACGCGGTCAAGTACGAGCCGGAAGGGGGCACGGTGACGGTGCAGGTGGCGCAGCAGGATGGGACGGCCTGTGTGGCGGTGGCCGACGAGGGGATTGGCATCCCAGAACACGCCCTGCCCCAACTGTTCAGCCGGTTCTACCGCGCCCCCAATGTGGATCCCCAGCAAATCAGTGGGATGGGTCTGGGGCTGTACGTGGTGAAAGAGATCGTGGCCTTGCACGGCGGCACCGTGGGCGTGACCAGCATCGAGGGCCAGGGCAGCACCTTCACCATCTGCCTGCCGCTGCTCGGTGAAGCGCCTCTGCTCCCCACCCTGCTCCCGGCGACCTACGCCCAGGAAGCCTCTTCTTAACCGGGCAGGCGTGCCGCGCTCCGTTGCCCCGGCCCTGTTCCGCTTGACAGCGGGCGGGGCCGGTGCTGTATACTGGTGCAACCTGCGGCGCTCGTGGCCCGGTCCCGCGCCGCTCAACCATCCGGCATTTTCAGCACTCGTGAACCGTGCAATGAGGCAGGAGGCAGCGACGTGCGTACCGAGATTGGCTATGGCAAGGCCCAAATTTCGGTCTACCGGACCTATGCCACCCCCCTGACCGGGGTGCCCCCCATCCCCGAATCGACCTTCACCGGACGGCCCAACACCCTGTTCGCGGCGGAAGTGGACGTAGAGGTCTTCGGCGATAACTTCCTACCCGCCTATACCGAGGGTGACAACCGCGCCGTGGTGGCGACCGACACGATGAAGAATTTCGTGTTGCGGCAAGCCCTGGCCTTCGATGGTGCGACGCTGGAAAGCTTGCTGGCCTTCCTGGGGCGGCAATTCCTGGCGACCTACCCACCCATGCAACACCTGCGCCTGACCGGCACCGAGCAGCCGTTCCTCGCCGCGCCGGTGCCGACCACGGCGGGCGGGTTCGGGGCCAGCCCGGTCTTGTTCAGCCGTTCGCACGCCGACCATGCCACGGCGACGTTGGATATCATCCGCACCGGGGATGAGGTGGTGATCACTGATCACCGCTGTGGACGGGTGGGCCTGCAACTGATCAAGTTGACCGGCAGCG
>JBBSEL010000432.1:0-4610 GCA_038239755.1 Chloroflexia bacterium
CAGGGGCCGCGCCCGCCCGGTGGTCCTCCGGCGGGTGGCTCTGGCCCGCGCCGCCCCCCGGATCGGCCTAGAAGTGGCCAGCCCCCAGCGCGCGGGCCGGGCGGGCCGCGCCGGGGCGGGTCGCGCCGCCGATGAACCCGCCCGGCGCGGGCCAGCCCCCGACGCCCCTGGCGCTGCTGGTGCAGTATGCCCAGTGGGTCGTGCTCGGCACGATCACCGCAGTGGCCTGGGATGCCCACAAAGTGCCAACCGGGGCCGCCACCCCGACGTTCTACCCCGATCAGGTGGTGCGGCTCCATATCGCGGGCGTCCTGAACGACACGCGCAGCGTGTGGGAGCGGATGGTGGAGGGCACCGACGTACTGATCTTGAAGCCCTACAGTGCGCGCCACCTGGAGCCGGATACTCAGGGGATTTTCTTCCTCACCCGCAACGCGGTTCCGGCGCACGGCGGCGTGCCCTACGCTCTCCCCGCCCGGCAGACCGGCTATATCGAGATCGGCCTGAGCCAGCCCTACCGGGTCGGTGGGTTGGTGCCGCGCTGGATCAGCAACGGGCTATACGAGCCACGCCCGGTGGCCGAGGTGAGCGCGGTGCGGGCCGCGCTGGCGGCGTGGCGGGCGCGGCAGCCGGAGTAGCGGCCCCGCCCTGCCCGCGCCGGGTTACAGCCCCATCAGGTGGCGGATCAGGCGGCTGCCTTCCAGCATGTTGCGGGTTTTGCACAGGGTCCGCACCCGGTTGAGCAAGGTGACCTGGCCGGGGGTGGTCGGGAGCAGCCCCAGCATGGTGGTGAGCGAGGGCGGCGGGGCCGTGCGGGCGGATTGGTGGGCGGCGCGGGCCGGGTCGATCCGGTAGGTGGCCTCGGCAGTGATCTGCGTGCCCATGGCGCTGGCGAACAACATCCCTTCCCAGGCATTCAGGCTGCTTTGCAACGGCGGCGGTTGCAGCGCTTCCAGCACTGTATTGGGCGGGAAGGCGAACAGAAAGACCCGCGGCTCCACCGCTTGCCAGCTATCGTGCAGGTTGTAGCGCCCGTCCTGTTCCGCCACGTAGTCCCGCCGCCAGTAGAGCATACTGTACAGCGCCGATTGCGTTTCGAAGCTGTAGACGGTGCGCCAGGCGTTCTGGGCCGTCTGGATCGCGGTGATCTCCCCGCCCTCGTCTGCGATGCACAGCCCCCCTACGTGGGCGCTATCGACCACGCACACATGGTTGGGCCGCGGGTCGGTGACCAGCCGCCAGGATAGGACATCGCGTCCGACGATCTCGACCAGCGAGAGGCCCTTGATCGCGGTCAGGGGAGGGGGGTTGGGCACTGCGGTCTCCGTGGGCTGTGGACTTGCGCGGGCCAGCATGTGCCCCGCGCCGGGCCGGGGGTTACGCCCCGCCGCGCATATAGGCCAGGTCGTCTGGCCCCTGCATTTCTTTCTGGCTGTCGTGGACGATGCCGTAGTCGGCAGCAATGCTGCGGGCCAGCTTGTAGACCCGGTCCAACTCCGCCGGGTCCGCGATGCGGGCCAGATGGAGTTCGCGCAGGGCGTGGCGGTTGGCGGGCGGGCGGGTGAAGGTGTGCCCGGTGGCTTCCTGGATGCGGGCCAGCATCTCTCGGCCCTCGGGGTCGGTGTTGAAGGCCACTTCCAGGACCGCGTTCGGCCCGCCCACATAGAGTTTGCTGATGCGTATGTTCATAGTCGCTCGCTGGGTGTCCGGATCGGCGGAGGCGGGGCCGCCGTGACGGCCCCGCGCTCCTAGAGTCCAAACGGATTAACCGGCTTTTCGCCTGTGTAAATCAGGACGCTCTTCAGTGCGGGGTAGAGGTTCAGCGTCTCCAGGGTCAGTTCGCGGCCAAAGCCCGACTGCTTGTAGCCGCCGAAGGGCAGGCCGGGGAAGGCGGTGTAGGGCGTGTTGATCGTCACCACCCCGCTCTTGATCGCCCCGGCGACCCGGATCGCCCGGCCCACGTCTTTGGTCCACAGCGTCCCGGCCAGCCCGTAGACCACGTCGTTGGCGAGCTTGATCGCCTCGGCCTCGTTGCTGAATCGCTGGATGGTGACCACCGGGCCGAAGATCTCTTCCTGGGCCACGCGCATCTTGTTGTCCACGTTGCCCAGCGCGGTCGGCAGGTAGAAGTTGCCCCCGGCCAGCAATTCGTTGCGGGCGGCGTCGCCGTCGGGCTGGGGTCGCCCGCCGCCGACCAGCACCGTGGCCCCCTCCTGCTGCCCCAGTTCGACATAACTATGCACCCGATCCAGGTGGGCGCGTGAGATCAGCGCGCCGACCTGGGTCGCCGTGTCCATCGGGTCGCCCACCCGCAGCTTGCCCGCCTTGGCGACGAACTGATCGACAAAACGGTCGTAGATGCTGTCGTGGACAAACAGGCGGGAGCGGGCCTCGCAACTTTGCCCGGCGCTGTAATAGATGGCGAACAGCGAGCCGTTGACCGCGCTGTCCAGGTCGCAGTCCTCAAAGACGAGGTTGGGCGACTTGCCGCCCAGTTCCAGGGTCACCCGCTTGAGCGTCCCAGCGGCGCGGCGCATGATGTCGCGGCCCGTCTCCGTCTCGCCAGTGAAGGCGATCTTGTCCACGCCGGGGTGCTCGGCTAAATACGTGCCGATCTCCGCGCCGGGGCCAGTGAGGACGTTGACCACGCCGGGCGGCACGCCCGCCTCCAGGCAGATTTCGCCCAGCAGGATCGCCGTCAGCGGGGTGGCGCTGGCGGGCTTGAGGACCACCGTGCAGCCCGCCGCCAGGGCCGGGGCGATCTTCCAGGCGGCCATCATCAGCGGGTAGTTCCAGGGGATGATCTGGGCGCACACTCCCAGCGGCTCGCGCACGGTGTAGTTGAAGAAGGTGCCGGGCACCGGGATCGTCTGGCCCATGATCTTGGTCGCCGCGCCCGCGTAGAACTCGAAGTCCTCGATGGCCTGGTTCAGTTCGGCCTGGGCCTGGCTGATCGCCTTGCCGTTGTTCAGCACCTCGGTGCGGGCCAGCAGTTCGCTCTTCTCGCGCATGATCTGGGCGATCTTCATCAGGATGCCGGTGCGGCGGGCGGCGCTGGTGCGCGGCCACTTGCCGCCCTCGAACGCGGCGCGGGCTGCCGCCACGGCGCGGTCTACATCCTCGCGCCCGGCCTTGGGCACGCTGGTCAGCACGGCGTTCGTCGCCGGGTTAAACGTCTCGAACGTCTCGCCGCTGGCGCTGTCCACCCATTGCCCGTTGATGAGCATCTTCCATTCGGTGCGGTCCAGATGGGCCGGGGGTGCGGTTTCTACAGTATCGGTCATAGTCTTGCTACTCACTCCTTTGTGAACGAGTTGTTAGTGGTTAGTTATCAGTCATTAGTTATCAGTTGTTAGTCTTCGGCTATTGGATGAAAACTGACCACTGACGGCTGATTGCTGACCACTCACTTCAGTTCAATAATCCGCCAGCTATAGGCGGGCATATCCAGGCCGCCGGACAGAGCGACGGCGCTGCCGGTTTCCAGGTCAGTGCCGGATCGGGCGGCGAGGGCCGGATCGACGGTGACGTGCTGTGCGTCTACGGCGAGGCTGACCAGCACCAGCACCTGCTGTTCCGGGCTGCGGCGCACGAAAGCGACCACGCCGGGCACGCTGCTGTTGCCCTCGGCGATATCGCCGTGGCGCAACGCCGGATTGCTGTTGCGGAGGGTCAGGATCTTCTTGAACAGCTCGCGCAACGTCGGGTCACCGGTGTTCCACGGGATCGGGTCCGGCTCGAACAGCGACATCGTGTGGGTGATCGCCACCTCTTGCCCGTTCTCGATGAAGGGGATCCCGTTGCTGGTCAGCAGGTAGACGCTGGCGGCGCGGAGTGCCTCCGGTGGCGACTGGCTGAACGGCACGGCGATGCGCGGCTGATCGTGGTTCTCGAAGAAGCGCGTCCGCAGCCGGTTCGCGCCATAGTCGCGCTGGTCGGCCAGCGGGCTGACGATCAGCCGGTGGGGGCGGTGCGACAGGAACGCCGCCGTGATGTCGCGGTAGGTGGTCTGGTCATAGGTCGCGTCGAACGCCGTCCAGATGGCGGGGGCCAGGCTCTCGTCGTTCTCCGACAGCAGGAACACGTCGGGATTGATCTTTTTCAGTGCCGCCCGCCAGCCCTGCCAGAAGGTGATCGGCGGCCCGCTGCTGTAGTCGCAGCGCCAGCCGTCCACCCCGTCGGCCTGCATATAGTGCGTGGTCATGTCGATAAAGTATTGCAGCACGCCGGGCTGGCTGTGGTCCAGTTGGATCACGTCGGTCCAATCGGGCTGCGGCGGCATGAACTTGCCGTCGGGACCGTGCTTGTACCAGTCGGGGTGTTGGGTGGTCAGCACGTTGTCCCAGGCGGTGTGGTTCGCCACCAGGTCCATGATCACATGCATCCCCAGGCCGTGTGCCTCGTCCACGAACGCCTTCAGGTCGGCCTCGGTGCCATAGGCCGGGTCAATCGCCATATAGTCGCTGATGCTGTAGGGGCTGCCTAGCGATCCCTTGCGGTTGACCTTGCCGATGGGGTGGACCGGCATCAGATAAATGAGGTTGGCCCCCAGGTCTTTGATGTCGTGCAGCTTGGCCTGCGCTGCCTTCAGCGTGCCTTCGGGGGTGAAG
>JBBSEL010000433.1:0-4604 GCA_038239755.1 Chloroflexia bacterium
AAGGGGCCGAGGAGCAATCGGTTGCCAATGAAGTGCTGGCCGCGCTCGACATGCTGGATATGCATCTGATCCTGCCCGAAGATATCCCGATCTACCTGCACTTTCTCCAGACACCGGCCGGACAATTCGCGGCAGGGTATCGGCTCTTTCAGGATGCGCTGGAGCAGATTGATTACAGAGCGCGGCAAAACACGCTGAAAACTATTCCCCTCTATAGGCGATTTTGCCGGTAGGCTTTATGCAGTGAAGGCCCTGTGTAGGATGTGGCTCCGCCCATTGATGGTCGCGTCACCCCTGCTGTCGGGGTAGCCCAAGCATCAATGGGCGGAGCCACATCCTACAACAGCAGCGGCAGAGCGGGTGAGTCGCATCTTTAATAAGCGAACTGCTCGGCGTCCAACGTCAGGGCAATCGGGGTGTCTTCGACTAGGCGATCGCAGACGTAGTCGTGGCTGGGGTCGTAGTCGCGCCCGTCAATCGCGCCCGGCGGGCCGTAGATGTGGACCGACAGCGCCGGTTGGCTGCTGGGGTTGCTGATCCGGTGGATCCCGCCGTCGTAGGGCAGCAAGGTCGAGACCCCGTCGGCCCGCCCCCAGCTACTGCGCCAGGCACTCCGCAGCCGGGCCTGGGCCGTGTGCTCGCCCGCGTCGAGCCGGGTATAGCGCTCCTCGCGCAGGGTGCCGAACGCGCCGTGGATGAGGCCCCAGCACGAATGATCGTGGATCGCCGTCTTCGCACCCGGCGGCCAGACAAAGACCTGGAGCGCATAGGCATCCTGCGGCCCCTTCACCTGCCAGGCCACATACGGGCCGGGAGCGGCAGGGGTGGTCAGGAACGGAGCGATCCGCACCTGCTCGGTCAGAAAGGCCGGGTTTTTCAGCAGGTGGGCCAGCACCGTGCCACCCTCCCGCACCGCCAGCAGGGGCGATAAGGTAGTGATATCTCTTAATTCGCCCAGCGCCTGGGCCAGGGATAAGGCAGAATGCGGGGCCGGGCGGCGCGCCAGGATCGCGGGTTGGGCCGGGACCAGGGTCGAGGTGGTTAACATAGTAGGGTCTCCTTTGACGTGCAATACATCCGCTAGCCAGGCTCGCCTGGGGGATGCGGTTAGTGGCTCATCTCGTTGGATCACCACGTGGGTGATCCGTCCCGTCTCCTCTAGTGTATGTCCGTTTCCTGCCCGCGTACCAGACCAAAAGGCGCTCACTCCCTGCTCCTTTCCTGCTCATTTGTTGCACACGACGGAGGTGGGCGGAGCGGCCAGGGATCACGCTGGGAGCGCGTCCGCTCCTTCGTGAGGCACCTGACATGGCAGCGGGGGCCGTTTCGTGTTATAGTAATTGAGCGGTGGTTCTACAGAAATTATCGCGTCCGCGAGCGTGAATCCGGTCGCAAATTCCCGATCGGTAGCGAAAATACACCGCTAGGATGAGGGGGGAGGGCCGGGCGATGGAGACGGCATTACGGTTGGATCACGTGGTGATCGGGGTCCACGACCTGGAGCTGGCGAGCGCCCAGTGGACGGTGGCAGGCTTCATCGTGGTGCCGGGCGGCGCGCACACGAACGCCCCCACCCACAACGCGCTGATCGGCTTCGCCGACGGCAACTACCTGGAACTGATCGCCCGCCGCCCCGGCGCAACTGAAGCCGCCACCGGGCTGTCGGCCCGCCTCCTGCGGCTGGAACCGGACGAGGGGCTAGTAGATTTCGCCCTGCACACGTCCGATTTGGCGGCGACGGTGGCGGCGGCGCGGGCGGCGGGGCTGACCCTGAGCGACCCGGCTCCCTCCGGGCGTGCCCGGCCCGACGGCGTGCACCTGGCCTGGGCCAGCAGCCGCCCGGCCAGCCCCGATCTCCCTTTCCTGATCACCGATACCACTCCCCGCGACCTGCGCGTGCCCGGCGGAGTCGCTGCCCAGCACCCCAACGGCGTCACCGGCATCGCCCACCTGGGCGTGCAGGTCCACGATCTCGACGCGAGCAGCGCCCGCTATCAAGCACTGCTGGGGGTGGAGCCGCTACCATGGCGGGAGGATGACGTAGCAGAGCCGATCACCAACATCGATGTCATCATTCCTCATTCACACCCGCAGGCCGCCGAGCTACGAGAAATGTCGCGGCAACTCCATACCCGGCAGAGCGACGCCGAAACTGATGCCCTGTTAGAGCAAATACGGGCGAAGATGGAGGAGGGTCGCGCTGCCGGGATGAGTTGGGTCGGTGAAGCCCGGCGCGTCGTGCATCACGGCCAACCCGCCGAGCGCGGCGTAGATTTCGTGCTGGGCGAGACAATCCTCAGCCTCAGCACCCCGACCATCGACCTGCCACCCGAAATGCATCGCCTGACCCGGCACGGAGACGGTCCTTATCGCCTGACCTTGCACGCGCCTAACCTGGCCCGACCAGGCACCGTGATCAGCCGCCCCGATTTCGTCGGTGTCGTCGTGCTGGACTCGCCTGTTGCCGAGTGAACTATATTGCGTATTGCGTAATTCTGACCACTCGTCACTGACCACTGACCATAGGCAGCCGTCACGGAGGAAGCGCAGATGGATTACGATACACTCGTGAAGTTGCATATCTATGCCACGATTGCCCAGACCACGCAAGCCCCAAACACAGTCGAAGTAGCCCAGGCGCTGGGTGCCCCACTCGCCGAAGTGGAAGCCGCCTTTGCGCGGCTGCACCAGAAACGGCTGCTCGTTCCCGAACCCGGCGACCCGTCACGGATTCGGATGGCCCCCCCCTTCTCCGGTATTCCAACCCCTTTCCCGGTAACAGTGCAAGGCAAAGTCTATTACGCCAACTGTGTGTGGGATGCGTTGGGGATTTCTGCCGCCTTGCAGCAAGACGCGCTGGTGGAGGCCGTGGACGGGCACGATGGCAGCCCGATCCGTTTGGAAATAAAAGACGGGCAGCCACTACCGCAGCCCTGCGTCATCCATTTCGCGGTGCCAGCCGCGCGCTGGTGGAATGACATCATTTACACCTGAGCAACGATGCTCCTCTTCCGGTCGGAAGAGACGGTGACGCGCTGGTGCCAGGCACGTGGGATGGCGGTACGGCCCCTGATCAATCTCCAGCAGCTATGCTATCTGGCCGTGACCTGGTATGGCAATCGCCTAACCGTGGACTCGCGCCGGCCTGGCCCAGACGAGATGGTAGGGATTTTTGCCCAGATTGGTTTGGTGGGACCGTTCTGGGATCCCAAAGCGGATCGGT
Organism: Chloroflexia bacterium; assembly: GCA_038239755.1. GTDB lineage: Bacteria > Chloroflexota > Chloroflexia > QHBQ01 > JAICKM01 > JBBSAN01. Next base: position 3,224 of record JBBSEL010000433.1, read on the forward strand.
GGTCCTCGGCCTTGTAGCAGGGCGTGCCACCGACGTGCGCCGATTCCTTCCATAAGCCGGTGGCACGCCTGCCCCATCCAAAGTTCATACCGCGCTAACCACTAACCACTAACCACTAACCACCAACCACTCGTCACGAGCCACGAGCCACGAACCACGAGCCACTGAGGTGCCCCATGCGCGTATCCACCACCCAGATCCAGGCGTACAAGAAGCGCGGCGAACGCTTCACCATGATTACCTGCTATGACTACAGCACGGCGCGGATCGTGGACGACTCGGGCATCCCGATGATCCTCGTCGGCGACTCGCTAGGCATGGTCATGCTCGGCTACGACAGCACCGTGCCGGTGACGATGGACGACATTGTCCACCACACCAAAGCGGTGGTGCGCGGCACCCAGAAGGCGCTGATCGTCGGGGATCTGCCGTTTATGAGCTATCACGTCAGCGTCGAAGAGACGATGCGCAACGCCGGGCGGCTGATGCAGGAGGCCGGGGCGGGCGCGGTCAAGCTGGAAGGCGCGGCGGAACTGGACAACGTGCGGCGAATGCTGGCGGCGGGCATCCCGGTGATGGGCCACCTGGGGCTGACCCCGCAATCGGTCAACGCCTTCGGCGGCTGGAAGGCGCAGGGCAAGACCCCCGACGCCGCCCGGCGCATCCTCGATGACGCGCTGGCCCTGGAGGACGCGGGTTGCTTCGCCATCGTGCTGGAGACGGTGCCCGCCAGCCTGGCCCGGATTATCAGCGCCCGGCTGCGTATCCCTACCATCGGCATCGGCGCGGGGCCACACTGCGACGGGCAGGTGCAGGTGCTCCATGACATGCTCGGCTGGTTCCCCGACCGCATCCCCAAGCACGCCAAGCAGTACGCCCGCCTGCGCGAGACGATCCAGGCCGCCTTCGCCACCTACATCGCCGAAGTGCGCGATGGCTCCTTCCCCGGCCCCGACCAGACGATTGACGTAGACCCAGGGGTGCTGGCGGGGTTGGAAGAGGCGTGATGCGTGATGCGTGATGCGTGATGCCGTTGACTACTGGCTGAGGAGTGCTCTGTGATCTCTGTGGTGAAGAGAGGATTGTTGGGGCTGTGCCTGCTGGCGCTGGTCGGGCCGGGGCTGGGGGTGGGGGCGCAAACGGCGCTGACCGGCGAGATCGCCTATGTGCAGGACGGCAATATCTGGGTGCGCGACCTGGCGACGGGGCAAACCCACCAACTGACCACCGACGGCCAGAGCATCCTGCCCACATGGACGCCGGATGGGGGCGACCTGATTTTCGCATCGGGGCGCGACGGCAATTCCAGCCTCTACCGGATGAACGCCGACGGCGCGAACGTGAGCCGCATCACCAACACTCCGCAAACCGATACCCTCCC
>JBBSEL010000434.1:0-4602 GCA_038239755.1 Chloroflexia bacterium
GACCAGGGGTCAGGGGTCAGGGGTCAGGGGTCAGGGATCAAGGCTATTGCTGATCTCTGACCCCTGACCGTTGCCGGGCGGCTGCAAGGTCAGCGCGGGTGCCGTCTACACCGATTGACTTCACACCCGGCTTGATCTCCGACCCCCAACCCCCAACCCCCAACCCCCGGCCCCCGGCCCCCGACCCCTGTGGTATAATGGGAGTAACATTCTAGCGAGGAGATGCCCTATGACAGCGACTGACCCACCGCGCCATCACACCTTCCGCCGCCCCGACTTCGAGCAGACCGACCGGGTGCTGCACGAGGAACGGCTCTTTACCCCGCCGATTAATCTGGTCGGCTCGGCCAACATTTCCCACTATATCCGCAGCAAGGGATTCGAGACCTACGAGGAGCTGTACGCCTGGTCCATCGTCCACCCGGAGGATTATTGGGCCGAGCAGGCGCGCGAACTCCATTGGTTCAAGCCCTGGGACACCGTGTTCAAGTGGACCGAGAAGCCGGTGTTCGAGTGGTTCAGCGGCGGCAAATTCAACATTTGCTACAACTGCCTGGACCGCCACCAGGGCACCCCGGTGTGGGACAAAGTCGCCTTCTACTGGGAGGGCGAAAACCCCGAAGAGACGAAGACGATCACCTATGCGGAGTTGTACCGTGAGGTCAACCGCTTCGCCCGCGTGCTGCTGGATGCCGGGGTGAAGCAGGGCGACAAGGTGACGATCTATATGTCGCGCTGCCCCGAATTCATCGTGGCGATGCTGGCGGTGGCGCGGATCGGGGCGGTCCACTCGGTCATCTTCGGCGGCTTTGCCTCGCAGGCCATTGTGGACCGGGTGGAAGATGCCGACGCCGCGACGATCATCACCATCGACGGCTACCCCTACAACGGCAAGCAGTTGAACCTGAAGGCCATTGTGGACGAAGCGGTGGCGAAGCTGCCCATCGTCAAGCGGGTGATCGTGGTCCGCCGCAGCGGCATGGACGTGGAGATGCAGGCGGGGCGCGATGTCTATTACGACGAACTGATGGCCCAGGTGCCGGAGGATACCGAGGTGCCCTGCGCCGAACTGGACGCCGAAAGCCCGTTGTTCGTCCTCTACACCTCTGGTTCGACCGGCAAGCCCAAGGGCGTGATCCACGTCCACGGCGGCTACGCGGTGGGCTGCTACGCCACCACCAAGTTCGTCTTCGACATCAAGCCCGACGACATCTTCTGGTGTACCGCCGATCCCGGCTGGGTGACGGGGCACAGCTATATCGTCTATGGCCCGCTGATGAATGGGGTCAGCAGCGTCTTCTATGAGGGCGGGACGATGATCCCCGATCCGGGCCGCTGGTGGAACCTGGTCGAGAAGTACAAGATCACCATCCTCTACACCGCGCCGACCGCGATCCGCGGGCTGATGCGCCACGGCGAAGAATGGCCCGCGCAGTATGACCTGTCGAGCCTGCGCCTGCTGGGCAGCGTGGGCGAGCCGATCAACCCCGAAGCGTGGATGTGGTATCGCTATGTGACCGGGGACCGGCTGCCGATCATGGATACGTGGTGGATGACCGAGACGGGGTCGATCCTGATCTCGCCCACGCCGCTGACGCCGCTGAAGCCCGGCTCTTGCACCCGCCCGCTGCCGGGGATCGAGGCCGATGTGGTGACCCGCGAGGGGGTGCCGGTGGGGGCCGATCACGGAGGCTTCCTGATCATCCGCCACCCCTGGCCGTCGATGATGCGCACGATCTACAAGGACCCGGAACGCTACAAAGAGTACTGGAAGACCATCCCCGACGTGTATTTTGCCGGGGACGCCGCGCACAAGGATGCCGACGGCTACTTCTGGGTGCAGGGGCGGGTGGACGACGTGATCAAGGTCAGCGGCCACCGCCTGGGCAGCATGGAGATCGAGTCGAGCCTGGTCAGCCACCCCGCCGTGGCCGAAGCCGCCGCCATCGGCCTGCCCGACCCACTCAGCGGGGAGCATATCAAGGTCTACGTGATCATCCGCAAGGACTTCACCGCCGACGATGCCTTGCTGGCCGAACTGAAGCAGCATGTGCGCCACGAACTGGGCGGCATCGCGGTGCCCAAGGTGATCGAGTTCGTACCGTCCCTGCCGAAGACCCGCAGCGGCAAGATCATGCGCCGCCTCCTCCGCGCCCGCGAACTGGGCCAGGATGTGGGCGATATCAGCACGCTGGAGGGGTGACGGACGGGTGGTTAGTGGTTAGTGGTTAGTGACCGGTGACCAGTACTCAGCAGATCAATAAGCGGCCAGCTTCGGGGAAGCTGGCCGTTTGCCTTGCCCCAACCCCCAACCCCCAACCCCTGATCACTCGTCCGCCTGGCGGCGGGCGATCTCGGCGCGGGCGGCGGCCTCGTCTGCGTAGAAGGCGTAGGGTATGCTGGCATAGGCTGCCCCGACACGCAACAACAATTCGGTCACCGGATCGGGCCGAGGGCTGAAGGCGATCACCGCCCGCACTAGTGCTGCGGTGTTTTGGCCCTGAGCCGCCAGGTAGGTGCGAATGCGCGGGGGAATCCGCAGGCCGGTGATATCGAGCAAGAGGTAGCACGGTTGCCATCCCAACGCCTGGAACCCCGCGAGGATGGGGGGCATAATGGCGTCCAGGGCGGCAGGGGTGTTTAACACGACCTGCTGGGCGCGCAGGGTGAGCGTGTTTCGTTCCGGCTCCGGCTCGACGGTGAAGCCGCTGGGTGGGTCCAGCATGATGGCCTCCTGAGCGTTGCGTACTGACCCGCCGATGGGATGGGGGTGCCAATCCTCAGGCCAATTGGTCTTCCTCGAGAGCGGCAGCGCGCAGGGCGGCCACCATCGCGCGGGCGGTCGTCTCATCGGCGCAGAAGTTGAAGGGCACCCCATCATACATCAGGCTGGTGCTGAGCACGAGTTCGGTCAGGTGATCGCTGTGGCTGAAAACCAGCACGGCCTGGACGCGCGGTCCAATACCGCGCCCCCGGGCCAGCAAGTAGGTCCGCATCCGGGCGCTGATGACTAGGCCGGTAATATCGAACAGCAGGTAGTGCGGCTCCGTGATCGCCGCGAAGGCGTGCTGCACCGGGGGGACAAAGCGCTCGATTGCCTCTTCGCTGTTCAGGACGACATGGCCCACCCGCAGGACGATAATAGCATTCGCGGCCTCGATCTCCAGCGTAAACTCGAACGGCTCATCAGCCATCGCTGCTTCGCTTTCTAGCCCGGTGGCCGGGCGGGTGACGCGGAACGGATCACGCCGAAGCGCGCTGGCGCCGGGCCTCGGTCGCCTTCCAGGCGGCAATGGCGGCTCGCGCTTCGGCTTCATCGGCACAGGCGGCGAAGAAGAGTTCGATTTCCGACATCGCGATGCGGAGCAGCAACTCGGCGACGGGGTTGGGGCGGTCGCTGAACACGGCCATCCCCAGCACGAACGGGTGCAGGGGTTGGGACCCGGCGGTGACATAGGTCCGCAAGCGCGGGGCCAGTTGCAGGCCGCTGATATCGAACAGGAGGTAGCCGGGGTGGTCGAAGGCGCGGACCAATGGTAAGACCATCGTCACCAGTTGATCGATGGCGTCGTGGGAATCCACCTGCACCCGGCGCAGGCGCAAGGTGAGGATCCCGTTTTCCGGCTCTGGCTCGATGCTCAAGTCGAATGGCTCGTCGGTCATAGCTGACCTCCGTTTCTAATCGGCGGGGGCAGGCGGGGCAGACGGCTTGCGCCCGATCACGGCGTAGAGCGGGTCGTGCGCGCTGAACCAGTCGCGCCACCCGGCGGGGTTGGGTCGCACATGGCGCTCGATCTCGGCGGGTTCGTAACTCTCGGCCAGGCGGAAGTAGGTCTGGACCAGGGCGATGTGCCCCTCGTCATCGAGGCTGCGCCAGATCCGTACCGCCTTGGTGGGGAACATGCGGTTGGAGAAGGTGACGATGAACACCCCACCGGGCACGAGGAGCCGGGCCACCTCGCGGAACACGCGGATCGGCGCGGCCATGTACTGGACCGAGACGGCGCAGAGGACCGCCTCGAACGCGGCATCGGCCCAGGGCAGGTGCGGGTTCTCGTTCAGGTCTTGCACCAGCCAGCGGTCCAGGTGGGGGTTGGCCTGTAGCTCGGTGGCGTTCATGCCCTGGCCCACCACTTCGCGCCGGTCGGCCAGCACGCGCGGCGGCAGGTGCGACACCCAGCTACTCATCAGGTCGAGGATGCGGGCACCCGGCGGGATCAGGCGGGCGTAGACCTCGCCCACGGCGGCTATCGCCCCCTCGTCAATGTGGGTGACCAGGCGAGGATCGTGATAAAACTGGGTGTCGGCGGCCTCGTCTTCGCGGTCGAAGGCCCCCGGCGGGAAGGAATCGGGCATGGCGGTGGGTGGTGGGTGGTGATCAGGTGGTGCTCGGCTATCGGTGGTTGGTCGCCGGTGCAGGCGGGGATCCGGCCCGCGTGCCGTGGGGCAGGGGGCCGGGTCCTCTTGGTTCTATCTACGGCCCCGCCGCGATCCTGGATCCGTCCTGCTTAGACGGTCAGCTGATCCAATGACTCGCGGGCGTCGCGCACATTGGCGACGGGGGTTACGACCGAGATCGAGCAAGAAGGGACAATCATCCAC
>JBBSEL010000435.1:0-4601 GCA_038239755.1 Chloroflexia bacterium
GTCCAGGCGGCGGCCCAGGTTACGGCGACTCTGGGCGCGGCAGCTTATGCCCAGGCGTTCGCCGCCGGGCAGGAGCTAGACTGGCTGGCCGCCGTCGCGCTGGTGGAGGCCACTCTGGCGAGCCCGCTTGATCTTTTCCTAGAGGCTTAGCCACCCCACCCTGATCCTCGGTCAGTTCGTATTTCTGTGCGACATATCCCTTCAAGACAATCCCAACCAGCGCGGAAGGCTACCTACTGTGGCCGTGTCGGGGAATTGTTATCCATTTTTGATCCCCTATATATCGATCGGAGCGTCCGCGCCGCTGTGCCGCCGCAGGAAGTCCAGGATGAGGGGTTGGAGGAGGGCCACCTTCGCGGGCGCGACGATGAAATCTTCGTGTGCGGCATCGGGCACGACGGCGAGTTCGGCCTGGGGAAGCAGGCGGTACATGGTGACCCCTTCTTCAACGGGGACAAAGCCGTCGCGGTCGCCCAGCACGACCAGGGTGGGCCACGATCCGGGCGAAATCCGCCGGGGTATAGTTCAGCGTCGCATTCCACATCGGTTTGATCTGGCGCAAGAGCGTTTGCCACCCGTCCGCGCCGTGCAGCCGTTGGAGCATGGCGGCGAAGTTGGGGTTATCGCGCGCGAATTGCGCCGTATCCACCTCCGGTGACGCAGCCTCCCCCAGCATGGAGCGCACCCAGACCCGCGATGCCTCGGTGAGTTCGGTATAGGCTCCCCCAATGACGAGCGCCTGGGGCAAATCGGGGGTGCGCATCCCGATCTCCAGCGCCACCTGCCCGCCATCACTGTAGCCGACGATCAGCGGCTTGTGCAGATCCAGCGCCTGTGCCAACGCCACCACATCCTCGGCCAGCGCACGGAAGCTCATGTGGCCGGTGGGGTTGGTGGTCCGACCATGCCCCCGGCTGTCCGGCGTGATCACACGGTAGTGGGCGGCGAAGCCCGCCAGATAGGGCCGCCATGAGGCGGCGGTGAGGGTACCGCCGTGGATCAAGATCAGGGGTTGGCCCTTCCCCTGTTCTTCATAATAAATGTCCAGCCCGTTAGCCTGGATCATATGGCCGGGCGGGGTTGTTGCGGGTTCAAGAGCGGGCATCGTGACCTCCTCTATGTGCCCGTCAGAACTGGTGGAACGGGCATCCCTACCCTATATCGCAGGCGAGCGGTGAAACCGGAAAGCACCGGGCAATCCCCACGCTGTTGATCGCAGCGCACTCGCTAACCAAGATCCAAAATCAGGGGCGAAACCTCTTGACTCTCCGCTTACCTGAGACTGTATAGTGTTGGTAGCTTTGTGCACGGAGCAACCAAATCGCTAACGCGCAGCAGGCTAACAGACGCGGCGGCGATCCCGACCGACGGGATAGCCACGCCCGACGACGGCACGAAGATGCGGAGGGGTGAAAGGGGTAGTGAGCGGGCGTGTTCCCGCTGAACGAGTAGCAGGCTGCCGGAGTTACTGGTTATTCAACTTGTTCAGCAGCGTGTTCAAGTCGTTGGTGGCGGTGGCGATGTTGCCCGCTGCGGTGGCAAGCGCCACCCAATCACCGTTCTTGACCGCCGTTTCGGCCTGGCTGAAGCTCGCGTCATAGCTGGCGAACACGCCGATTAGCTGATCGTGCAGCGGCTTGTAGGCGGCGGGCGGGGTCAGAGCGGCGAACTTCGTGCCGGCGTTCGAGACCACGTCGGCGGCCTTCGTCACCTTGTCGGTCAGGTCGGTCACGTTCACGTTGCCGCCAAAGAGGGCGGTAGACCCGGCATCGCCTGCCGCCGCGATCGCGTTGCCGATCTCCGGCGCGGTAACCACCCCGGAGAGGATGCTGGTCGCCTGGAGCACATAGATCGTTGCCAGCGTGCCCTCGCTGGGGGTGGGGGGGGGGGGGGGGGTCGGCGCCCCCCCCCACGCCGCCAGGAGAAAGAGGGCGAGGACGGCCAGCAGGCCCAGGACCAGGGCCACAGGCCGGGGGCCTGGGGGATGCGCGGCGGTGCGGTCAACAACTGTGGGTTGAGAGGGGTGCATCATACCATATACTACGTATGGGATGGCGTGTCTGTTACGAGACGGCGCGGGGAAATGCCGCTCTGCGCCCGGATCGCTGGTCGATAGCGGCCCGGCGCGGGGGCGACAAAGAGCCAGCAGACCCACGGATGAGTCTGCTGGCCCTTTGTCATCGGAACAGGTGAGCCGTCCGGCTCCCTTACGGGTAGCTGACGAGGTAGACCGGGACGACATTGATCGGCGTCGTGGCCCCGGTGTCGTTGATCACATGGGTGATCGTGCCCGCGTTCAGGGAGATGGTCAGCAGGTCGTGGAACTGCACCTGCGGGCGGTTCGGCACCTCAAAGGCGTGGTAGGCGTTGACGCTGGGGTTGACATTGAAGAAGCAGTAGCTACCCATGCCGTAGCCCTGGAAGCGCGTCACCCGGTTCGCCACCTTGAAGGCGGGGTAACCGTTCACCGCCCCGTTCATCCAGGAAGCCTGGTCCGCCGGGTCGTAGGGCATCTCGTTCTGGAAGAAGATGGTGGTCCCATTATTACCGTTCCAGATCACTTCGGTGCGCTGATAGTGTTCGACGAACAGGCCGTAGGCGGTCACGTTCGCACCGTTGACGATCAGCCCGGTATCTGCCGTGTTGAGCGTCCAGCCAACACCGGTACCGTGGTCGGCGCGCCAGGCCCAGATGTCGTCAAGGATCGTGTCGTTGCTATCGATCACCAGGCTGGTAGTGGCTTTCCCAGCACCCGCCCCGCCAATGCGAAAGAAGACATCCTGGATCACGGGTGGATCAGCGGCGTGGTGGGGACCCGGCAGGAGGTTACCGACCTGGAGTAAGACCGGAGAGTTCACCGGACCCGCGTCGAAGATTAGTCCCGAAACCTTCACCCCGTCAACATCGGCCACCCGCATGGGGACAACGCCGTTATCGGGCACAATGGTGGCGAGGCCCATGCCGTAGACAACGGTGTCTGGACGCCACACGAAGAGCGTCTGGTTTACGTGGTATATGCCGGGTGTGAAGATCAGGTTGTAACCCAACAACAGTGCCAGGTTGATCGTCGTCGTGCTGTCCGTCGGCTTGGCAACGAAGAACCGGCGCAGCGGGATCGAGTTGCCCGCCGTGGGTCCGTTGGCCCAACTGGTACCCGCTGTGTTGGTGCGTACGGCGGGCACGAACATGTTATAATTGCCGTTCGCGTCGCTGTACAGGTACGGCTTCTCGGCGGTCACTGGGCTGGTCGCCAGCGTCGTGTAGGGAGGGTCGGGGAACGACTGGGCGGGCGCGCCCTGGACGCCGGAGAAGACCTGGTTCCAGACCGCGTTAGACCAGCCCCCAATTGTGCTGTTGCGTACCAAAAACTGCTGTTGTGACCCGTTAACGATGAAGCCGGTTTGGGTGTCGGCGATGAAGCCGCCACTGGCATACTGTGGCCCGGCGGTGCAGTAGTCCATGAGGGTGAGGTTGCCGCCGGTGATGTTGACCCGCCGCATGGGCGCGGCCTGTGAGACCGCCCAGAAGTCGCCCGACGACCGGCAATCGGCCAGCCCGGTGACATTGATGGTCAGGTTCGACAGCGACCGCCAGAAGTTGACCAGCGCGAGGCAGTTATCGGGACTCAAGCAGCGGTTGTAGACATCGATATGGCCGTTGATCGTCACATCGGTCGGCGACGCGCCCAGCCCGGCCACCTCGGTGTAATAACCCACCTGGAAGACGAGCGGGTTGGACGTGGTGCCATAGGTGCCGGGCTTGAACAGCAACGAGTAGCGCTGCGTGCCCATCTCGTTATCCACCTGCTGGGCGGCGATGGTATTGACAGTGGCCTGGATCTGGCTCGTCGGCATACTGGGATCGAAGACGTACACGTTCGGACCGAAGTCTGGATGGTCCGAGGTCATAACGGGTGGCCCTTTATCGGCGTTCGGAATGGAAGCCTGGGCGGCGCGGGCGGGCGTTACCTGGAGGAGCAGCAATGCTCCCACAGTACAGAGCAGAACGAGGCGCGAAACCTGGTTCCGGCGGGCGACACCGGCAAACGTGCGCCTAAATAAAATCTTCATGGCGACTCCTTCGTCATCTATGGCGGGTCACTCATCCAGCAGTGGACGGGTACCGTTCGTAGGCCAGCACGCCCAGCGCCGATGACCCGCTCCGCGCAATGGGTAGCGCGTGCTATGGCGTTATCCAGATTAGGGACTTGCTTGTCTAGATCGTAACGACAGATTGGGGATCAGCCCCTCCGAGGCTGGAAAGGGCTACGACTCCTGGCGGGCAGATGTTTAATGGCGACCTGGCGGCGGGGCACGCGCATCTGGGGCGCACCGGCGACCAGGGGGTACTGATCCCCCTCCTTTCCTAGCGGCGGGCGCTTGCAGCCCGTCCCGTCACACGGTACCACGGCATCCCTGGTCCCAGACATGCGCCTTTGCCTGGCTGCGCGCAGGTTCCACGACGGTCGCTTTCCGGGGAAAGCTGCTGCGCGGGTATGCTTTCGTCCCAAGCGGCTGCCACTTACAGACGGGCCGCGTGATATCGAATTGTACGTCTGCTGCGAGGGGGAGTCAATAGGGATCCGGCAGCTTTCATGGCTA
>JBBSEL010000436.1:0-4583 GCA_038239755.1 Chloroflexia bacterium
TTAGCACAGGGGGGGCGGGTTGTCAATAGGGTTGGGCAGCCTTAATGTGAACCTTCTATGGGCAATCAGGAATGCAATGTGAGTAGCATCCGCGTTTTCATGAAGTAAGTGTGGTGAGTTGTTACACCTCGCAGCTGACTCTACTAGGTCCAGAGGCGGATTTTATTTACCGATAAGTTCATAGTATAATAGGGCTTAGATAACAACTTTCATATGGACTACAGAACACCATCCGCACTGTTGAGAGCTTCTGGTATTTGAGCGGGTTCGAATCTGCACTATAAATAGGATAACTTACTAAAATGCGTGAGACTCGATATGACTATGGTGAGCGATTCGCTGCGAGTTGGGAGGTAGTAACTGGCGCGGTGGGGATTTACGCCTGTCCACTGTGTTTGACACAATTTCCGCTTAGCAAGATTGATACGTTGACTTGGGATCATTATCCACCCCAGAGCATCGGGGGTCGCGGCCGTGACACTGTGCTGGTTTGTGAAGTCTGTCGAGAGCGTTGGTCTTCAACTGATGCGGATGTATCACGCCTCAAAGAACAAGAAGATTATATGCACTCCTACCCGGGAACCGTGCCTGCTGTGCTGCGATTCCCCAACATGCCCGGTTTAGACCGTTCTTCCCAGCAAGGTGCCTTCTCTTTTCAAGATCAAACTCTACAATTAGTAGCCCGTCCTGAAGCGAATCCTCCACAAGCTACAAAATATATTAGTGAGCAGTGGGCTAAGATTGTCTCGGACCAGAGTGGTGAACCTGTCACGGTACGATTAACAGCTAAAGTCCCTAATTATGCCAATAGTGTGCGAAGGGCCTTCATCAAGGCAGCCTATTTGGCCGCTTTTGATTGTCTCGGTTACCCTTATATACTTGCTCCAGTAATGGCACAGGTGCAGCAACAGATGCTGGATCCAAGGACTGAGCATCTTCCTCCTCCTGTGGCAGAATTGACGGCGCAACCTAGCAACGCGGATCGGCAGATTACTATAGGGTACGTAGATGAACCCAAGCTTCTGAGATCTATAGGCGTATTCTTCCAAGGGTATGCTCTTAATAAGCCTGTGGGCGTTCTATTACCAGTACCTGCGTGGCCCCCGTCCGCAACGCATAACTACATGGAACAGCTCCAACGATGGCCGGACAAAGCATTAACCTTTGACTACTGTCACATTGACCGCAGGGATCTAAGCCATATCACGCAACGAGCTGTTTGGGTCACGGACGATAGTGGTAGACTTTGCTCGCTTTACGATCCGGGCCTTCATTAGTAGTCCTTTTGAGGCAGAATTGCGGTAAACCGGACCCTACCCTTTTGTCTCGCAACATGCTTCTCACCCGCCCGAGTTCGTCCGTGGTGCTGTCTTACATTTTGGCCCAGGTGTTGTGAGGACAAATCCCCAAGCGTCGTGGCAACGAAGATCTGGTTGGCTAAAAACACTGGGGGCGCGGCCCCTGCCACGCCCCCACTATTTACTGAACCCCGCGCTGTTACGCTGCGCGTGTGGCGCTGACCAGTTGGGTGAGTTCGTCTTTCGCGTCGCCGAAGAGCATTTGGGTCTTGGGGTCGACGAAGAGGTCGTTCTCGATGCCCGCGAAGCCGGTGCCGCGCCCCCATGAATCTGCCCCACGCGCCAGGACGCATTACGTCGCGCCGGCCCAGGGGCGGACGGCTTTATCGAAGGCGTAGGTGCAGTGGGGCGCGCCCATGGCCCGGCAGGCGACTTCGGTCACGCGCACCCGCCAGCCCAGCAAGGATTTTGCCATTTCGGTGTAGGCGGTTTCGCCCGACATGCACAGGGGGATCGTCGCCCCGCGAATGCCCTGGCAAGTGTGGCACTGCTCCATCGCCATGTACCAGGCCTTGGCGTCCTCGGTGATGATCGAGTGTGTCCAGGCGCCCTCCGCCTGCTTCGCCATCGCCCGCACAAACCACTCCAGGCGTTGCTCATCGGGCACGGTCTGGGCCTGAGCCACGAACTGGGGCCAGGTGACCGTCTCGCGGGCGATAGCGGCAAAGACCATGCCGCAGTTGCGATGAAACAGGCGCGTCAGCGTAGGTCCCAGCATGTCATACACCGCTGTGTACAGCCCCACCAATTCCTCGATGCTACAGGCGGCGCGGTCCTGCGGGTCCGGAGCGGTCGCGGTATAGCGCTCCAACCCTGCCCGCCGCAATAACCCCGCGTATTGTGGTCCACTCACACTATGGATCGTTTGGAGAACGGCGCCTAATGTTGCCCCCGATACTGAATAACTCATGTCCCACCTTCTTGTATCAGCACCAACCCAAGTAAATCTGGAGAATCTGATAGCGCTCGTCTTATCTACTATATTACAATAGATATTACCTCCTGTCAAGACCAGCACGGCATTTTAGGTGCCCGTGAACCGCTTACCCTATGTTTCTGCGCCTCCACAGATACGGCTCCATGGTCTGGAGTCAGATATCCAGCGGGGTGGTCATCATTTTCTGGGCATCGGGAATTGCCGGGCGCTCCAGGTGGACCACCGGGCGGGATTGGAAAAGAGCGGGCGGATCACCCATTGGTCAACACGCTTTCTTGCTGAATTGTACGCCCTGAACGGATCATCCAGTACTTTGCTCTTAGCATAGTAGATGCGCGATCGCCCCGTCAAGCGTCCGGGACCAATGACCCGGTTTTAAGGAAAGTCGGTAGCACACCCGCCGGGACCTGCCGGGCCACCGCTCCTTTGTGGGCACAGCAAAGGGGCGCGGCAACTGCCGCGCCCCCACAAACCACGAACCCCATGCCGCCTACGCTGCCCGCGTGGCGCTGACCAGTTGGGTGAGTTCGTCTTTCGCGTCGCCGAAGAGCATTTGGGTCTTGGGGTCGACGAAGAGGTCGTTCTCGATGCCCGCGAAGCCGGTGCCGCGCCCGCGCTTGATCACCAGGATATGCTGGGCCTGGTCTACGTTGAGGATGGGCATCCCGAAGATGGGGCTGGCCGGGTTGGTGCGCGCTGCCGGGTTGGTCACGTCGTTCGCGCCGACCACCAGGGCCACGTCCGCCTGCCCGAATTCGGGGTTGATGTCGTCCATCTCGAACAGTTGGTCGTAGGGCACGTTGGCCTCGGCCAGCAGCACGTTCATGTGGCCCGGCATCCGCCCGGCGACGGGGTGGATGGCGTACTTCACGGTCACGCCCCGGCCTTCCAGCACCTCGGCCAGTTCGCGGATGGCGTGCTGGGCCTGGGCCACGGCGAGGCCGTAGCCGGGCACGACGATCACGGTGCGGGCATAGGCCATCAGCGTGGCTGCGTCCTCCACCGAGGTTTCGCGCATGGGGATGCCTGCCGAGGCACCGGCCCCCGCTGCGCCCCCGGCCACTTCCCCTCCGCCCGTGCCGAATGCGCCGAAGAAGACGTTCGCCACCGAGCGGTTCATCGCCTTCGCCATCAGCAGGGTGAGGAGCATACCGGACGCGCCGACCAGCGCGCCGCTGACGATCAGCACGGTGTTGCCCAGCACGAAGCCGGTCATGGCGGCGGCGGTGCCTGTGAACGAGTTAAGCAGCGAGATGACCACCGGCATGTCGGCCCCGCCGATGGGCAGTACGATGACCACGCCTAGCGCCAGCGCCAGCAGCATGATCACCACGAAGAGGACCACGCTGCCCTGGCTGACGAAGAGCAACAGCAGGCTCAGGACCACCAGCGCCGCCGCGATCACGCCGTTGACGACGCGATAGCCGGGGTAGGTGATCGGGCGGCCCGAAATGAGGCCCTGGAGCTTGCCGAAGGCGATGAGGCTCCCGGCCAGCGAGACGGAGCCGATGATCAGGCTCAGGAGGCTCGATAGCAACGTCTCGAACGGCTGGGCTTCGCCGCTGTGCTTGAGGAATTCGGAGAGGGAGATGAGTGCCGCCGCGCCGCCGCCCATGCCGTTGAACAGCGCGACCACCTGCGGCATGGCGGTCATCTGCACCCGCTGGGCCATGAGGAACCCGACCACGGAGCCGATGGCAATCGCCAGCAGGATCCACCAGAGGTTGTCGAGCGACTTGCCGAGCACGGTGACGATGAGGGCCAGCAACATGCCGCCCGCCGCGATCTGGTTGCCGGAGCGCGCCGTGGCGGGCGAGGACAACCGCTTGAGACCGAGGATAAAGAGCACGGCGGCCACCAGATAGGCCAGCGCGATAAATGTCTGTAATGCGTCCACAGCTTACCCCTTGTACGAGTGGTTAGTGGTTAGTGGATGGTGGATGATGGTGGTGGTTTACAATTCTAACCACTAACCACTAACCACTAATCACCAACGGCTACTTGCCGCCTGCCGGAGGCGTGCGCTTCTTGAACATCCGCAACATGCGGTCGGTGACGACGAAGCCGCCGACGACGTTGATCGTCGCCAGGATGGTGGCGATGAAGGCGATGCCGGTCAGCAGCGCGTCGTTGGCGGCAAAGGCGACCAGCATGGCGCCGACCAGCACGATGCCGTGAATGGCGTTCGTCCCTGACATCAGCGGGGTATGCAGCGTGGCGGGCACCCGCCCGATGACTTCGATGCCGACGAACACCGCCAGGATGAAGACGGTGATGCCGACTAATAA
>JBBSEL010000437.1:0-4573 GCA_038239755.1 Chloroflexia bacterium
ATAGCTCTTGCACGGCAGTCCAGCGCACCGGGAAGCCGTCGCGGCGGGCGGCCATCTCGGCCCGGCGGCGCAACCCGTCGCCGCTCTGCCCCAGCAGGTGGACCCAGCGATAGTGGGGCAGGAACAACGGCCACCGTTCGATCTGGGCCGCCAGCGGGTAGATGATCGCCCGGTCGGCCTGCATCAAGATTTCGTTCGCGGTATAGATGGGGGTACTCCTTCTGGTGCTAGGGGCCGGGGGCCGGGGGCCGGGGATTCAGTTACGAGCATATACAAAACGGATCCCTGACCCCTGACCCCTGGCTATCGTCCCTCGATCCAGTCGCGGTAGAGCGTGGCGACGGCGGGGGCTTTGTCGCCCGCGTGGGCCAACATGCTGGTCAGGAAACCGCGTCCGGTGGTGACGCCGTACTTGTTGGCGGCGAAATGCGCCTGGATCCCGGCAAAGAAGGCATCGTCGCCCATCAGCAGGCGCAGTTTGTGGAGGAACACGGCCCCCTTGCCGTAGATGATCTCATTGTACTCGCCAAAATCGTGGAACTGCCAGAGCGCCCAGCCCACCGGGTCGTCGCCGCTGGGGTCGGCGTTCAGTTTGTTCAGGCGGTATGGTTCCCAGGTCGCGCCGACGATCTGGTCCAGCACGGTATTGCCCGCCCCGGCACCTTCAGCATCCTGAGCGAAAATCACCGAGCTATAGTTGGCGAAACTCTCGTCCAGCCAGGCTTCGCGGAAGATGTCGTCGCCGACCACGCTGTACCACCACTGGTGCGCCGTTTCGTGCGCCACCAGGAAGTCGCGCCCGACCGCGCCACCGCGCATCCCCGGCCCCACATAGATCAGGCCGGGATACTCGATGCCGCCGCTCAGCCCCGGTCGCACAATGACATCAAATTCGCGGAAGGGATAGGGGCCGTAGCGCGTGCTGTAGACCTCCAGGGCGCGGGCGGCGGTCGCCAGCATGGCGCGGCCCTCGGCCTCGTCGGCGGGCTGGTAGGTGACGCGCACATGGATATCGCTCGTGGTCGTGTCCGCCGTCTGACACGGGCCGCAGACGGTGGCCGACCATTCGCGCACTGGCCCGGCGCGGTAGCTGTAGGTGGTGGTGCTGTCGCCGTTGTCGTGGTGGTCTACCTCTGACCCGCTGGTCGAGACAACCATGCCGTTGGGCGTGGTCAGGGTCACATCGTAGAAGCTGCTCTCGGCATAGACCCGGTCGGGGAAATCGGTCACCTCTTCGTGCCAGGCCCCCGCGTCATAGACGGCCAGGATGGGGTAGAACGACTGGAAATACCAGATGTTGGGGTCCTGGCTCAAATTGCGCAAGTCCAGGGCGAAATCAAAGGAAACTGCCGCCGTCGCCCCCACGGCCAGCGGCGTCGCCAGCGGCACGACGAGCGAAGTATTGGCATCGGCATACGTCGCCGCGACCGCTGCATCGTCTAGTTGCACCGGGCCAACCCGCAGCCGGGCCGCGCCGGACAGGGCTTGCTCGTCCATGAACGACGCGGGGAAATTAGGCACCAGCCGCAAGACGATCCGGTCCAGGGGGCGGTCTTCGGTGTTGGTCACCCGCAGCCGCTCGTGGCCCCACAGTTGCCCCGCCGTGGGGTCAAGCCGTAGCGCCAGTTGGTAGCGCGGCCAGGCATCCTTGCCTGTCAAATCGCCCGCCGCCGAGGGCCGAACAGCGGCTGCAACATCGCCCGGCGCAACTTCGGGCGGGAGAGGCAGGGCGGCTCCTGGTCCTGCCGTGCGCAAGGCAGCAGGCGTGGGCGGCGGAGTCTCATCCGGCAACGGGGGCGGGGGCCAGGTGGGGTGCGGGGGCAACCCGGCCAGGGCGGGTTCCGTCGTGGCCGTGGCGGCAGCCGCGGTCGGCGGGGTGTTCGGCGGGGACGTGGCGGCGGGGGGGGCCGTCGCCGTATCGGGCGGAGCGGTCGCTGGCGCAGTGGTCAGCGTGGCGGGAACGCGGGTGAGCGTGGCCGGAGCCGTCACGGTCGCCGTGACCGACGCCGGGATCGCGTCGGACAGCGGCCAGCACGCCGCCAGCAAGAGCAGCGTGGGCAGGAGCAGAAACAACAGAGGCCACCTGGGAAGGCGGCCCTGGCGGGGTGTGTCGGTCATGAGAGGGTCCATTTCTAGATAGAACGCAGCCGGACGTTCTTTGCTACGGACAGCACCGATCAGTGCGCCCGCTATCGGCCTCAGATAAAGGACAATGCGGGTGGATAACAAGTCTTCAGGGTCGCAACAGCCCCCACAGATAGCCCGGATGCAGCGCCGCACGGGCATCGGCAAAGTCGCCCAGCACCCCCGCCAACACGCGTCGTTGTGGGGCGCGACGAGCCAGCCGGGCAACCACATAATCCATCAAGACCGGCTGCTGCACAAACCCCTGAACGACGCGGCAGACCACGTCTTTGGCGAGGAACTCGCGCCGCCGCAAGGTGCGATAACGTCCCAGGCTTCGGGCGGAAACGTCGCCATTCGCCAGGGCGGCCAGGGCCACTTCGACGGCCAACTCGGCCCCCCGCAGCGCCTTGTACACCCCCTCGCCGGTGAAGGGGTCGAAGAAGCCCGCCGCGTCCCCCACCAGCAAGTAGCCTGCCCCCGCTACGCGCCGCACGCCGACGGCAATCGGCCCCATGCCGCGGATCGGCGTCACCCGCTGCGCCTCCTGGAGCCGGGCGGGGAGGAGCGGGAAGCGGGCCAGCCCCGCCTCGAACCGATCCTCGGTCGAACGACCGTCGGGCGCGGTCAGGGGTTGGACGAAGCCGACGTTGACCTGTCCATCGGTCAGCGGGGCCAGACCGACATAGCCGTGTGCGGCAACGTGCATCTCGCCCGCATCGCTCGGCAGGCGCACGCCCTCGTAGCGGGCGACCAGGCCCAGCTTGCGCGGCCAGCGAACGTCGCGCCCCAGGCCCAGGCTCCGCACCACCGCCGAGTGCGCGCCATCGGCCCCGATCACCAGCGGCGCATAGACCTGTTCCAGTGCTCCGCCCGGCGAGCGCACCACCACACCGACCACACGCCCCGCCTCCACCAGCACCTGTTGCACGCGCACGCCCTCTTGAAGCGTCGCCCCACTGTGGACCGCGTACCCGGCCAGCGCGGCATCGAGCCGCAGGCGGGGAGTCGCCAGCACATCGCCATCCCCACCCTCGGCGCGATAATCCAGCAGCGCCGCGTTGCCGCTGGGGCCGATGATCGCCATCGCCCGCACCCGGCGCGGTCGCGCCTCGCGCTCTACCCACTCCAGCGCGCCCAGCCGGGCCAGCACTCGCCCGGTTTCGGGGCTGGTGTACTCGCCACAGGCCTTGTCGCGGGGGAAGGTCGCCTTGTCGAGCAAGAGCACCCGCGCTCCGGCCCGCGCCAGGCCCGCCGCCGTGGCCGCGCCGCCCGGCCCCGCGCCAACGACGATGGCATCATAACGGGGGGGTTGGGGGTTGGGGGTTAGTACGGAGTGCGGAGTGCTGAGTGCTGAGTGCTGAGTGGTGTCCATCGTTTATTGTCCGTTGTCTGGTTGAGGGGGGGCAGCGCGGGATTGATCAAGCTGGGCGATCAGGCGCTTGGGGGCGACGGCGCGGTAGCTTTCGTCGATCCATTCCAGCAGCAGGTCCACGGGAGGCGCTTCGTCGGTGGGCGCGTATTGCACATTCACCCAGCCATACTTGCCCAGGTTGTAGCCGGAGGGCTTGACCTTCGGCATTTGCAAAGCGTAGACCCCGGTCTGCGGCAGTTTCACCCCGACGAACAGCCGGTTATCGATCTCGGCTGCCAGGCCGAAGAAGACGAAGATCTTCTTGTTGACCTTGGTCACCACCTCGTCCCAGGGGTGATCTTCATACGCACCGGGCAGACTCAGCGAAAAAGCGAGGAGCCGTTCGTGGATTTGCCGCAATGTGTCGCTCATTTAGCACTTCCTCCATGATCCATGAGCAAGAAGATCGCCAGACCCCTACCCTTGCGCCCCCGACCCCTTCCGGCGGCCCACCAACACTTGCCGCCAGAAGACGTGGCGCAGCACGACCGCGCCCCGCACCCCGGCATCGGCGGCCATCTGGGCCAGTTCGTGGGCGGTATAGGCCCGCTTGACCGAGGCCGGGCCGTCGTGGCGGGTCAGCCGGTTGGTGATCGGCGTGATGACCAGCAGGTTGACGGCGACATAGGCGGGCCAGCAGCGTTCGATGTCGTTGACGATGAAGCCGACCCGCGCCACCCGCGCCATCTGGCGGATCACCGCCACCGCGTCGGCCCGTTCCAGGTGGTGCAGCGCCAGGGAGCAGGTCACGATATCATAGCTCGCGTCGGGGAACGGCAGGGCGCGAGCGTCGAGGACTTCCAGCGTGATCTGCGGGTGGTCCTTGACCAGCAGCCGCGCCGCCGCGATCACTTCGGGGCTGATGTCGGTCGCCAGCACCTGCACGGCGATGCCCCGCCGCTTGGCCCAGCGACAGATCGCCAGCGGGATATCGCCAGAGCCGGTGGCGATATCGAGCACGGTCAGCGTGCGCCCGGCGGGCCAATCCCTCGTCAGCCGCCCCAAGTGGTGCAGGATGACCGCCGTGCCCTGGCC
>JBBSEL010000438.1:0-4568 GCA_038239755.1 Chloroflexia bacterium
CCAACGCCACCAGTATAAAGCCCACCCCCAGCAGTTCCACCCCGAACCAGCCATAGAGGAAGCCGAACAGGCTAAACCCCTTCCAGACCGCCGCGCCGACGAACAGCACCGTGCTGAGAATGGCGAAGGGCACCCAGGCGACGATGAACTTGCCACGCAACAATTCGACCCGCGAGAGGGGGGCGATCTTGAGCAGCCACCACGACTTGCCCTCCATGCTAATCCCGGTGATGGCGATCTGGGTGAAGACGCTGGAGGTGAGCCAGAGGATGATCGCCGCGATAAAAACGCCGGTCAGGTCCATCCCCTTGCCGGTGAACTGGCTGGCGGCGTTGGTCGGATCAATGCTGTTGCGGCCCCCGCTCAGCACGTTGACATAGAGCACCGGCAACATCACCAGCGGCCAGAGCATCTGGGCAAAGTTGCGCAGGTCGCGCGGGATCACCCGCCAGTCCTTCAGAGCAATCGCCAGCGGGGCGGAAGCGCGGCCCAGCCAACCGCTATTGGCGGCATCGCGGGCCACGCGGGCCTTGCTGCGGCTGGCGCTGCCACTGCTTTGCATCCGCACCCAGCCGGTCAGGTAAATCCGGTCGGCGATGACCACGCAGGCGGCGAAAAAGCCGAAGGTGAGCAGCAGGAACAGCGCCAGCCCACCAATCGCCCCCACCAGATCGCCCGTCCCAGCGGCGGTCAGCCCGCGCCCGGCGATCATGGTCGGGATCGGCAGGTCGGCCACGCTGCGGATGCGGGCGATCAGCACGTCGGCCTGGGTTTGCGGCGTGGCCGACAGGTCGCGGATCCACAGGCGCGAGGTCTGGCCGATGACCGCACAGGTCATGCCGAACAGCGCCGCCGCCAATCCGAGCACCTCGCGCACCCGCCGCGCCGGGGCAAACCGGGCCACAAACATGACCAGCAGCGCCCCCAACCCCGCCGGGAGCAGCGGCGCAGCGAACACCGCGACCAGCATCAGCAGGTAATAGGGCAGCCCGTAGTCCAGCCCCAGGCCATAGGTGACCAGCGCGGGCACGGCGGTAAAGGCCAGGATCATGTAGCTGAAGCTGACGCTGTCGAGCATCTTGCTGATGAACACGGCGCGGCGGTCCACCGGGGCAGTCATCAGCAGGTCGAGGTCGTTGGTCAGGAACAGCGACCCCAGTTCGGTGCCGAAGCTGCTCAGCAGCAAGAAGAGGGTGATCACCGTCAGGATCGCGCCGGGGATCACCGCCTCCAGGTGCCAGGTGGGGAACTGGCGCAGCGCCGCGCCCGCGCCATAGCCGATGGCGGCGGCGAACCCGCCCACCCCGCCCACCAGCCACAGCGCGGCAAAGCCCAACCCCAGCTTACGCAGCAGCGACCGGCTCCGCAGCCCGTTCCACGCGATCCGCCAGCGCAGGCTGACCAGCAGCCAGGTATCAGCGATCACGCCAGCACCTCGGCAATGGCGGCGTACTCCGCCCCCCCGGTCAGGCCGAGGAAGATGTCCTCCAGCGACCCCTGGCCGCGCAAAGCACGTAGCTCCTCCATCGTCCCGGCGGCGACGATACTGCCCTTATCAATGATCACCACCCGGTCGCACATCCGCTCGGCGATCTCCAGAATGTGGGTGGAGAAAAAGACGGCGGTGCCCAGGTTCCGCAGTTGCCCCAGCAGGTCCTTGACCAGCCGCGCCGACCGGGGATCGAGGCCCACCGTCGGCTCGTCCAGAAATAGCACTTTGGGATCGTGGACCAGCGCCCCGGCCATCGCCATCTTCTGCTGCATCCCGTGGCTGTAGCCCTCGATCAGGTCGCTGGCGGCGGAGGTCAGGTCGAACAGGCGCAAGAGTTCGGCGGCGCGGTGTTCGGCCTGCTGGGGCGGCACGCGGTAGAGCCGGGCGATAAAGCGCAAGAACTCCCACCCGCTGAGCTTGCCATACAGGTTCGGCGTGTCGGGCACGTAGCCAAACTGCGCTTTGGCCGCCACCGGGTCGCGCTGGATATCGTGACCCAGGATGGCGGCGGTGCCCGCTGTCGGCTGGAGCAGGCCGGTCAGCATCTTGATCGTGGTGGTCTTGCCCGCCCCGTTGGGGCCGAGAAAGCCCAGGATCTCGCCTGGATGCACCACCAGATTCAGGTTTTCCACCGCGACATGCGTGCCGTAGGTCTTGCGTAACCCCTGCGCCAGGATCGCCGGTGCCCCCGTTCCATAGGCATGGGCAGCGGTGCCGTTGGACGAAACAGCCGGGAAGTTGGTTGCCATGAAAAACGATTCCCCTCTAGCGATAGGCCGTTCAAATTAGTTTAATAGCATTATGTAAATTAATTTGCTCATGCAAAAAGGGCAAAGGCACGCACCGGGAACGAGGTTCCGCCTTTGATCGCGGGTGGCACGGCGAAAAACCGGAAGCCCTCTGCCGGTAGCGCGTCCAACGCGCACAGGTGCTCGACAATCGGGATGCCCGCCCGCAGCAGGATCGTATGGGCAGGCCGATCCTGGTCGGTCATGTCGTCGATGTTCGCGCAATCGATGCCGACCAGCGCGGCTCCGGCCTGAACCAACATCTGGCAGGTGTCGGCGGGCAAGAACGGGCCGGAGCGGAAATAGTCGTCGCCACCCCAGCGCGCCGCCCAGCCGGTGTAGACCAGCACCGCCTTGCCCCGCAAGTCGAGTCCGGCAAACGCTTCCGGCCCCACCGCCCCCTCGTGCAAGGCCGAGACGACCACGCCGGGCAGGTCAGCTAGCTTATCCAGCGGCAGCGCGGCCAGATCGGGCAGATCGGGATGGCGGTGGAACGGCGAGTCCACATAGGTGCCGGTGTTGCCGCCGATGGCGTAGGTGGCGATCTGGAAGGTGGTGCCGGGGGTATACAGGCCCCGCGCGGCGCTCTCGTCATGGGTGAAATGGGTGCCAAACTGCGGCACCGGTAGGCCCGGATAGGCGGGCATCCCCGGCTCCAGCGGGTGACTCAGATCGATCAAGCGACTCATCTGCACTCCTCAGTATACTGCATTTACGGGCAAAGTCACTGCGCCGGGGCCATTCCGGCCAGGGTCCGATGCCCCGCCATCATCTACGCTAAAAACGGGAAGGACGTTCCAAACACAAATGCGGAGTGCGAAACCCGCTTCCGCACTCCGCACGCTACACTTCGCATTTGCTAGGGTTGCAGGGTCAGCGTGCCCTCGGTGGTTTGCTTGATCTGGTCGTCGGTCCACGGCAGGGTGCGGTACTGGCCGTGCAGGTAGTCCTGCACCATGTCGCCCCAGTGCGGGCTGCCGGGCTGGCCCGACTCGCCGGGGCTGAAGATCAGTTGGGTGCGGCTCCAGTCGCCGGGGCTGGTGATCATGCGCATCGAGGGGTGGCTGCGCTGGGCATAATCCTCGTTGTAGCCCGCCGCCGCCACGGTATAGCTGTCGCCCGGCATGGGGAACGGGCCGATGTTGAACAGGCGGTCGAGCGGCGATACCGCCCCCAGCGTGTGGTTGAACGTCACCGTGTGGGCGGTGCCCCAGGCCCACTTCGTCATGTCCTTGCCCTGGGCGGCGGTCACCTGATCCAGCGCGGCGCGGACACTCCGCAGCAAAATATCGTCGCGGGTTTCTTTGGCGGGCGTGGTCACGTCGTCCCACCAGGCGTTGTTCGGGTCGTCCACCATCTGGTAGATCATCGTCACACTGGCCGCGCCCAGCGTGCCCCGGTACTCGGAGGCCAATTTTTCGCCCAGTTCATCGCTGAAGGTGTTGCTGACAATCTCGCGCACGGTCGGCTCGTAAAGCGCGGCGGCGGCGCTGTCGGCGCGGATATCGCCGTTCCAGTTGCTGAACAGGCCCACCGCATCGGCCAGCGGCTTATCGGCGGGGGCAGTGCCGACGCGGCTGCTGAGCGCGGCCAGGGCGGGGCCGAGCTTGGCGGCGACCACGCTGGTGGTGTCGTAGTGCATCGCCTTGAAGTCGTCCATGCTCAGCTTGGGCTTGCTCTGGATCAGTTGGGTGATCCGTTCGGCGCGGAACCAGGGATACCAGTAGGCGTTGACCAGGTAGGGGTAATCGGGGCCGACCACCCGGTTGTTGGCCGTGACCAGGAAGTGTTCGGGGGGGTCATAGACCGACGGCATCTTCTCGTAGGGGACATAGCCGGTCCACTCGTTTTCGCCCGTCCAGCCCTCGACGGGCGCCAGCCCGTTGCCCGCCTTGCGAATCGGCCATAAGCCCGTGGACTGGTAGCCGATGTGGCCGTCCTTGTCGGCATAGACGAAGTTCTGACCGGGGACATCCCAGGCGCTCAGCGCGGTGTGGAACTCCTGCCAGTTCGTCGCCCGGTCCAGGTCCAGCACCGATTTGAGCAGTTGCCCCGGCATCAGCACCGTCCACTGGAGGGCGGTCGGCGCTTTGAGCGTGTCCATAACCGGGTTCATCAGCGGGCCGTGGCCCGTGCTGCGTACCGGCAGGATCACATCTGCTTTGCCCTTGATATGGATCGTCTCGGTCACCACCTCCAGCGGCAACCACTGGTCCATACACTGGTACTGGCCGGGGTGCCCGGCTTCGTCCAACTTTTCGACAAAGAAGTCCTGCGTGTCGGGGCCG
>JBBSEL010000439.1:0-4565 GCA_038239755.1 Chloroflexia bacterium
CGAGAAGCGCACCGCTTGGGGCGCCGAGGCGATCCATGTGCGGTTTGCTGGGTCGACCTGTCGCGCCTGCGGCGCACAAGATCAATGGACCAAACAATGGCGTAGCGGACGGACAATGAGCCTAAAACCCAAGGAGCGGCACGTCGCGATGGTGGCGCAACGAGCTGAGCAACAAAGCGCAAAGTTCCAAGCGGAGTACAAGCGGCGGGCCGGAGTCGAAGCAACCCTGTGCCAAGGATTGCGCGTGGGCGGGCTACGCCAAAGCCGCGATGGGGGCCTGGCAAAAACGGCGTTGCAGCACATCTTGATTGCGGTAGCGCTAAACCTGCTGCGATTAGTAGCTTGGTGGAATGAGCGCCCGTTAGCACCCACGCGTCGATCGGCATTCGCGAAGCTGGTTAGTAGTCTGGCAATTACACCAGTCTACGCCCCAGCATGCCCTTGAGCCAGGGTTCGCCAGCGGTGTCCCTACAGGATCGTGCTCGCCCGAAGGTTGGCCCGGCTGTTGGATATGCCGGCGACGGAAGCGTGGTTAGCGCAATATCAACGGGAGCAGGACGCAGTCCCGCCCCCGATTGCAGCCTTCCTACGACGGACGGAACCCCTGGTTAGTTATGAACGGATGTCAGGCTACGTTATGTTAAAGCCGACTCTCCTAATGACCACGATTTCCAGAACCCTGCCTTTCTGCGATGAGATTTTTGTACTGTGCTGCCCTCAGCGGGTCCGGCGCGAACTCCCGGCTGTACACGATTGTGGCAAGCGCATCGCGTATGTCCGAAACCGCACCGACGCCTACTGCGGCGATCAGCGCAGCCCCCCAAACCGCATTTTCAAAGTTGGTGATCTTGATCGGACAGTCGAAGGCGTCGGCGGCCATTTGCGCCCAGACCCGGCTGTTCTGCAACCCTTTGCCCGCGCCCACCATGAACCCAGGTCCATCCCCCAAAGTGGGAGGCCGCCGCCGGTAGAGGTCCAGAAGCACGCCCTCCATGACCGCTCGGGTCTGGTGGCCCACATCCTGCCACTCCGTGTGCCCGCCAAACCGGTCGCGACCGGCGGGCGCGTCCCGCGGAGCCAACTGGAACATCAGCCCATCAGCGCCGACCAGCACTCGCGCAGCCCGCGCATCCATCTCCTGATACGCTATGTCCCGCCCCTCGCGGCTCTGCAGCGCACGATGCAACTGCGCGTAACTCCCGCCCCCGCCCATACTCGCGCCGACGAACGCGTATGATCGGTTGAAGTAGCTGCGGGTCTCGACGCCCGCCTTCCTAGCGTACTGGGCGGCGATCTGCGAGACTTGCGCGCCGGTGCCGATATTGATCAGGACCGGAGAGTGTCCAGCGATCAGGCCGTTGCCCAGCAACGACATCTGGTTGTCGCCGCCGCCATAGATGACCGGCATACCCGGCACCAGGTTCAACCTGTGCGCGACCTCTGGGGCGAGTACGCCCGCCTCTGCGGCGCTATCATGGATGGTAGGCAGGATCTCCCGTGGCAGCCCGAGCTTCGCGATGATGCTCTCGTGCCACTGGTTGAGTCGGGTGTTGAAAAGACCGGTGCCACAGGCGTTGGTCGGATCGGTCGCACGATCCGAGGCACCGAGCAGTTTCCCCCGGATGAAATCCCCAGGCAGCACCACGTGGGCAATGCGCTGGAATAGCGACGGCTCATTTTCCTTGATGTAGAAGAGGGTAGCGCCGAGGTAGCCGCTAGGCAGCCCCTCGATGCCCAGGTCAGCGAAGTCGGGACCCGCCAGAAGTTCCCGCAGCACTTCGACCGTCGTGCGGTTGCCGTAGCGGGCCAGGGGCACCGCGCAACGCGGGTCTTGCCAGTTGATGATCGGATCGAGGACCGCGCCCCGCCTATTGTACATAACGGTCCCGTGCATCTGACCCGAGATGCTGATGCTGCGGATGGCGTGCGGCTCCATCCCGGCGACCGCCTCTCGAATGGAGGCTGCCGTCGCTTCCCACAGCATTTCTGAAGATTGTTGGGGCATGTTGTCGTAGCTCCGGGTCGCCACGGGGCCGAGCTGGAAGGTCTCCAGGTCGAGGAGTGCCGCTTTTACCCCCGACGTGCCCATGTCGATCCCTAATGTGTATTGGATCATGGCTCATACACCTCCCGTGCTTCCCGAAGGGAGCGGATACAACAAGGGGTATGCCAGGCCGATGCCTCCGGCATACCCCCTGTTGCGGTTGAGCAGACAGGCCAGTACGACTGCCTATGGGCGCCCGCTCCTCCTGGTCGCGATCAAGCGGCTGCGGATCCCACGGCGTACTTCATGATCTCTTCTTCGCTGGCCTCGGCTCGCGACAACTCCTTGGCGATTGTGCCCTGGCGCATGATCATGATCCGATCGCTCATACCCAGCACCTCGGGCAGCTCGGACGAAATCATGATGACCCCGACGCCCTGCTTCGTCAGATCATCCATCAGTTGGTAAATCTCGGACTTGCTGCCCACGTCGATGCCACGGGTCGGCTCGTCCAGGATGAAGATCCGTGCGCCGATACTGAGCCAGCGGGCCAGGATGACCTTCTGCTGGTTGCCGCCACTCATATTGATGACCATGAAGCTGGGGCCGGGCGTCTTGATTCGCAGATTCTGGATCATCTTCTTGACCAGGGTCAGCTCTTGGGCCAGTTGGAGGATGATGCCAAAGCGGCTGAGCAGCTTCAGGCCGGAGATCGTGGTGTTAACCGTCACGTTCTGCTTGAGAAACAGCCCCTGTGCCTTGCGATCCTCGGTCACCAGGGCCACGCCGTGGCGGATGGCGCCCTCCGGGGAACCCGGCTTGTACGGCTGGCCGCGGATACGCATCTCCCCCCGGTAGGGGTCGGCACCAAAGATAGCGCGGACCAGCTCGGTGCGCCCCGACCCGGTAATGCCGGCAAAACCGACGATCTCCCCCGCATGGAGCTCGAACGATATGTCGTGGACAAGCGTGGTCCGGGAGAGGTTCTTGACTTCCAACAAGGTCTCGCCCGGTGTGGGCACGCGCTTGGGATAGACATCCTTCAGATCGCGCCCGATCATCATCTTGACCAGGTCATCCATCGTCACGTCGGCGACCTGCCGGGTACCGACGTAACGCCCGTCTTTGAACACGGTGACCTCATCGGCCAGCTCAAAGATTTCCCGCAGCCGGTGCGAAATGTAGATAATGCCGATGCCCTGCGCCTGGAGTGAACGAACCACCTGGAACAATTTCTCCAGATCTTTTTCGCCCAGCACGGCGGAAGGCTCGTCCATGATCAGAATGCGCGTTTTGCGGTTCAACGATTTGGCGATCTCCACCAGTTGCTGCTCTGCTACAGAGAGAGTCGAGGTCCGAGCGTCGGGAGACAACGCAACGCCCAGGGTGTCCAGGATCTTCCGTGATTCCTCCCTGACCCTGGCCCAATCAACCGCGAGACCTTTCATCGGCAGATGCCCCAGGAAGATGTTCTCGCCAATCGTCAGGTTGCGGGCCAGGTTGAACTCCTGGTAGATGGTCTGGATGCCCAGTGACTGGGCGTCCTGCGGCCTGCGGATTTCGACAGGCTGGCCGTCGAAGAAAATCTGGCCCTCGTCCTTGCTGTAGGCCCCCGACAAGATCTTGATCAGCGTTGACTTACCGGCCCCGTTCTCCCCCAGCAGGGCATGGACCTGACCGGCCCGCACGGTGAGACTAACACCTTGCAACGCCTTAACGCCGGGGAAGCTCTTGCCAATGTCCTTCATTTCCAACAGCACTTTCCCCGGCGATGGGGTGGGATTCATAGCGGCCTCCTTTGCGCCTACTTGCTTCGGTGCGAGAGATAGTCAATGGACACGGCCACGATCACCAGGATACCGGTGATCAATACCTGGTAGATCGATCCAACGCCCATCAGTTGCAAGCCGTTACGGAAGACGCCCACGATCAGCGCGCCGATCAAGGTCCCCATGATGTGGCCGCGACCACCCAGCAGGCTGGTGCCGCCCAGCACGACTGCGGTGATGCTATCCAGGTTGCTGGTCTGGCCGGCCTGGGGATCGCCCACCCCGGTGCGAGACACCAGCAGCAGGCCGGCAATGCCATAGGTGATGGCCGCTACGGTGTAGACCGTCGTCAGCACACGCCGGGTGTTGATCCCGGCAAGGCGGGCCGCTTCGGGATTGTCGCCCACTGCGTAGACCGAGCGCCCCCACGGCGTCGAGCGCAGGACGTACCAGAAGATCCCGTAGAGGATGACCATCAACACGGAGCCATAGGTGATGTCTGTACCGCCCACTCGGAACGTGGAACCAAAGAACAAGAGCAAGGGCGGCAGTTGCGTGATCGTTGAGGTGGTATAAATACGGACCATGGCGTAGGCTATGTTGTAGGTGCCCAGCGTGACGATGAAGGCGGGCAGCCCGATGAGGGTCACCAGCCCCCCATTCGCCAGGCCAAAGATAATACACACCCCAAAACCGAGCAGGAGCGCCAGAACAGGGTCAAGGCCGGATACCGCCGCCAGGCCGGCCATCAGCACCGACGAGAACGCCATAATCATGCCGTTAGAGAGGTCGATCCCGCCGGTCAAGATCAC
>JBBSEL010000440.1:0-4562 GCA_038239755.1 Chloroflexia bacterium
AGACGCCCAACGAGATCGCGCTGAATATTCTGCTGGCCAGCCTCACGATCATCTTCCTGCTGGCGGTGGTCACGCTGGAGCCCTTCGCCATCTATTCCGGTGGACCCGTTTCGATCACAACGCTGATCGCGCTGCTGGTCTGCCTGATCCCCACCACGATCGGTGGCCTGCTCTCCGCCATCGGTATCGCGGGCATGGATCGCATGGTACAGCGCAACGTGCTGGCGATGAGCGGGCGCGCCGTCGAGGCGGCAGGGGATATAGACGTGCTCTTGCTGGACAAGACCGGTACGATCACCTTCGGCAACCGCATGGCGAGCGAGTTTATCCCGGTAGGCGGGGTCAGCCGCGACGAACTGACCCAGGCGGCGCTGCTCGCTTCGGTGGCCGACGACACGCCGGAAGGCAAGTCGATCGTCGCCCTGGCCGAGCGCATGGGCTACGCCGCGCCGGACGAGTGGCGCGGGCCGGGGGTCGAACTCCTGCCCTTCACCGCCGAGACGCGGGTCAGCGGGGCGAGCCTGGGCGACACGCGGATCATCAAGGGCGCGGTCGATGCTGTGGCCGGGCAGGCGACGAACGTGCCGACCGACCTGCAAGATGTGTCCGACTTCAGCGCCGGAGAGGGCGGCACGCCACTGGCGGTGGCGCGCAACGGCGTCATCCTGGGCGTGATCTACCTGAAGGACACGGTCAAACCCGGCATTCGGGAGCGCTTCGAAGAATTGCGGCGGATCGGCATTCGCACGGTCATGATCACCGGCGACAACCCGCTGACCGCAGCGACCATTGCTCGCGAGGCCGGGGTGGACGACTTCGTCGCCCAGGCCCGGCCCGAAGACAAGATCCGCATCACCAAGGAGCACCAGGCGCAGGGGCGGCTGGTCGCCATGACCGGGGACGGCACCAACGACGCGCCCGCTCTGGCCCAGGCCGACGTGGCGGTGGCGATGAACAGCGGCACGGCAGCGGCCAAAGAGGCGGGCAACATGGTCGATCTGGACAGCGACCCGACCAAGCTGCTCGATATCGTGCTGATCGGCAAGCAATTGCTGATGACCCGCGGCTCGCTGACCACGTTCAGCATCGCCAACGATGTGGCGAAATATTTCGCCATCATCCCGGCGGCGTTCGTCGTGACCTACCCGGCGCTGGGGGCGCTGAACATCATGGGTCTCAACCCCGGCACGGCGATCCTGAGCGCGATCATCTTCAATGCGCTGATCATCGTCGCGCTGATCCCACTGGCCTTGCGCGGGGTGGCCTACCGAGCGGTGCCTGCCGCCGAGATCCTGCGGCGCAACCTCTTGATCTACGGGGTGGGCGGGATCATCGCCCCATTCGTCGGGATCAAGGCAATTGACATCATCCTCAACCTGTTCGGGTTAGGCAGCTAACGAGTGGGGAATGCGGAGTGGGGAATGCGGATTATAGAAGCCGCTTTCCCCACCTCGCGGGCAAGGAGTAAGGTAGAAAAATGGCTACGCGAGTGAAAGAAGTGACCACCCCGGTGGTGGAGACCAGCAACGGGGTCGAAGCCCCGGCGGCCCCGGTCGTGGCCCCGGTTGAAATCGAGGACGGGTTGCAGATCGGGCGGCAACTGGCCGTGGGGCTGGCGATGGTGCTGTTCCTGACCGTCGTGACCGGGCTGATCTATCCGCTGGTGGTGACCGGGATCGCCCAGGTCGCCTTCCCCAGCCAGGCTAACGGCAGCCTGGTCACCGACAAGAGCGGCACGGTGGTCGGCTCGGCTCTGCTGGGCCAGGTCTTCACCGACACCCGCTACTTCTATAGCCGCCCGTCGGCAGGCGGGACGTTCTCCGGCAACGGCCTCACCTTTGTTCAGGACACGGTGCCCGGTGTGTCGGGTGGCTCGAACCTGGGGCCGACCAGCGAGAAGCTGGTGCTGACCACCACGGTGCAGGCCGCCGATACGATCCGCGCCACCGAGGGCATCACCGGCTCCGTGCCGGTGGACCTGGCGACCACGTCGGGCAGCGGGCTGGACCCGCACATCACCCCGGCGGCAGCGCAGGTGCAGGTGGCCCGCGTGGCGAAAGTGCGCGGCCTGACCACGGCCCAGGTGCAACAACTGGTGGACCAGCACACGGAAGGGCGCGACCTGGGCTTCCTGGGCGAGCCACGGGTCAATGTGCTGAAGCTGAACCTGGCGCTGGATGCGCTGGCAGGAGGCCGGTAATGGTTGGGCAGGGAACGAGTGTCAACGTGATCACCTTCTCACACCACCAGGGGGCAGGGGCCTCCGCGCCAGGAACGGAGCGCGGCCCTATATGAGCCACCCCCCTGCGGAGCGCGAACCCGGACGGCCCACCGCCGAAGCGATGCTGGCCCGCCTCCACGCCGCAGAGGGGGGGGCGGTATCCCGCACGGCATCCGACAACGGGCGGCTCCGCATTTTCCTGGGGGCCGCACCGGGGGTGGGCAAGACCTACGAGATGCTGGTCGAGGCCCGCGAGGCGCAGGCCGCCGGAACGGATGTGGCCGTCGGTCTGATCGAAACCTACAACCGGCCCCAAACCGCCGCCCAGATTGGGAACCTGGAAATAGTGCCGCGGATCAAGGTCCTGTATCAGGGAGTGGTGCTCGAAGAAATGGACACGGCGGCGGTGATCGCGCGCCATCCGCAGATCGCGCTGGTAGACGAGTTGGCCCACACCAATGCCCCCGGCTCGCCGCACGAGAAGCGCTACGAAGACGTGCTCGACCTGCTGCGCGCAGGCATTGATGTCTGGACCACCATGAACGTGCAGCATATCGAGAGCCTGCACACGACGGTGGAGACGATCACCGGCGTGGCGGTGCGGGAAACGGTCCCCGACTGGGTGGTGGACCGGGCCGACGAAGTGTCGCTGGTGGATATTTCGGTCGAGGAGATGCACCGCCGGATGCAGGAAGGGAACATCTATCCGCCGGCCCAGGCGCGGATGGCCTTGCAAAACTTCTTCCGCAAGGGGAATCTCACCGCCCTGCGGGAACTGGCCCTGCGCCGCACCGCCGAAAACGTGGACACGGCGTTGGAACGGTACATGGCGGAACACCAGATTGAAACGCCGTGGGCCGCCACCGAGCGGATTATGGTAGCGGTCGATCAGCGCCCGTTCAGCAAAGACCTGATCCGGCGGGGCTGGCACCTGGCGCGCGGCCTGAAGGCCTCGTTGCTCGCTGTGCATGTCCACGATACCGCCCACCCCTTGCCGCCGGAGGACGAAGCGCGGTTGCACGATAACCTCGAACTGGCCGAAGACCTGGGCGCGGAGATGATCACGGTCGAAGCCGGGGACATCGCCGAGACGCTGGCCCGGCTGGCGCAAGAGCGGCACATCACCCAGATTGTGCTGGGGAGCAGCCCCCGCAGCGTCTGGCAGGAGCTGCGACGCCCCTCGATCGCCCGCCGACTACAGCAGCGGGTGAGCCAGGACATCCATCTGGTCTGTCCACCCAAGCGCGGGTCAGCCAAGCAGGCTGGACATGAATGATGAAACCGCAGGTCAACACCATCCCTTCGATCTGGCCCGGCTGGCGCGCTACGATACTGTCAACTTAACTCCGGCAACCATTTTGGTGAAGCTGTGGAACTAGCCCAGCAGCTGTTCCACGGGGTTTATCCTGCTGTAATTTGTGGAGTACGCCGCCATCTGCGCCCCCGTTACCTCGTTCCAGCTCTGGAATCGCTGCTCCCGCTGGGCGCGGTACTCCCCGGCTGGCCGATTGTGTCGGCTCAGGCGGAAATGTCCACGTAGCGGCTCAAAGGCTGATCGCAAGCGTTGGGCGTGTCCCGCTGACCCAGAAACCCCGCAGCTGCCGCTCCTTCTGCCGCGTCGGCTGGTGCGAATTCTCCGTCCGGTTGTTCCAGCCCTTGTGCGGTCGATGCTCGACCCCAGGTCGTATTTCGCGCTTGGCCGCCCCGTAGCTCTTGAGCTTGTCGGTGATCATCACGCGCGGCCCGTCGCGGCAGCCCCCCAGCCGCTGGCGGAAGAAGCGCTTCGCGGTGTGCTTGTCCCGCGTGGAAGTAACCCCGATATCGAGGACGTTGCCCTGCGGGTCCACCGCTCGCCCCAGGTAACCGCTCGCGCCGTTGATTTTAAGGAAGACCTCCTCCCTGTGCCCCTTATCTCCCGGCGGAGGCCGACGACGGCGTCGTTGGTGGGCATAACTTTGGCCGAACGTGCGGCCCCACGGACGAACCGTTTCGTCGGTGACGGTGCTGCCGCGGGCGGCCAAGAGTTCTTCGACAGCGCGGTAGCGGAGCGGGAAACGGCAATAAAGCCAGACGGCGGGTGAGATAATTTCCGTCGGGGAGCGGTGGCGCTGGTAGAGGCCAGGATCAGCGGGTGGGGTCCTGCCAGCATGATATACGAAGGAACTTTGCTCTGCTCTCCAGCCACCGACTTAACCTGACAGTATCCGACTGCGGGTTCGGCACCTTCGCCCGCCGCCCCCTGAACCCGCCGCCGCCCGCTTGCGCGCGTAAGTAGCGGCGGGTTCAGGGGGCGGCGGCAAACGCTCAGCGGTTCAGTTCACGACCTGCTGCAAGCGCGACC
>JBBSEL010000441.1:0-4560 GCA_038239755.1 Chloroflexia bacterium
ATCCTGGCAGGAGGCGTATGGTGGATACTGACCATACTGGGACATTAGCGGCAGGCACCTGGCGGCTGCGCGTGCTGGGCACGGCAGATGCGTATCCGCACCCCCGGCCCTGGTGCGCCTGCCCGCAGTGCGCCGAAGGCGTGGTCCGGCGGCGGTCGGCGCTGCTGGTCGAGGGGCGGCACACCGCGTGGGTCGATGTGGGCGGCAGCTTCTATGAGCATTTGCGGACGCTACCGGCGCGGCCCACGTTGGAACGGGTCCTGCTGACCCATGCTCATTCCGACCACTTCATGGGCATGGACGAACTCATGCTGCTGGAGCCGGTCGGCCTGCCGGTTTGGGCGTTGGAAGATAACTGGCCGAGCATCGAGGGCGCGTTCTATTATCTGTTCGCCCGGCGCAGCGAGGAGGGCGCACCGCTCACCCGGCGGGTGGCCCCGTTCGGCCCCGGCGCGAACTGGCTGGCCGATGACGAGGTGTGTACCGCGACGCCGATCAATGCCTATCACGTTGGCTATTTTACCACGGTGGGACTGTTGTTCACCGACAAGCGGCACGGGGCGCGGGTGGGCTACTTCCCCGACCTGCGGCGGCTGGATGACGAGGGGAAGTCTCAGCTTCAAGGGGCCGATGTGCTGCTGATCGACAGCACGCAATTGGAGCCGCGCATCCCGGCCCACCTGACGTTGCCAGAGGCGCTGGCCCTCTGCCGCGAACTGGATGTGCGCCAACCGGTGTTGACCCACCTGGGACACCTGGGATGGAGCACGGCCCAACTCCGCGCCTGGCTGGATGCCGCCGGGTTCCCCCACGCCCGGATCGCGCACGACGGTCTGCGGATTACGGTGGACGCGACCGGGGTACATATTGAGGACTGAGGACTGAGGACTGAGCAGTACAGTAATTTGGTTTTTCGTCACTGATCACCGACCACTGACCACTCGTCACTCGCCACTCGAAGAGGAGCAGGGATGGCAAAAATCGGGTTTCTGGTAGACAGCCTGGCGCGCATTCCAGACGAATTGATGGCGCAATATCATATGCATGTGATCCCGTTGCGGGTCGTCTTCGGGCAGGAGAGCTTGCGCGAGCAGATCGACATCAGCGACGAGGAGTTCCTGACCCGCTTGAAGGCGGCGCGGACGCTGCCCACCACCTCGCAAGCCTCGCCGGGCGAGTTTGTCGAAGTCTACAAGGAGATGGCGAAAGAGTTCGATAGCATCATCGCGCCGCTCCTATCGAGCACCTTGAGCGGGACGGTCAGCGCGGCGACCCAGGCGGCGCGCATGGTCGAAGAAGAGGGCATCAAGGTGACGGTGGTGGACAGCCGTTCGGCCTTCATGGGATCGGGGATGCTGGCGCTGGCCGGGGCACGCGCTGCCGCCGCCGGGGCCACTCACGAGGAGTGCGTGGCGCTGATCGAGTCGCTCATCCCCAAGATACGGGTGATGCTGGTGGTCGATACGCTGGACTACCTGGCGAAGGGGGGGCGCATCGGCGGGGCATCGGCTTTCCTGGGCAACATGCTCCAGGTGAAGCCGATCCTGGCCTTCCGCGAGGGCAAGATCGAACCGATTGAGCGGGTGCGGACCAAGCGCAAGGCGCTGGACCGGCTGGTCGATATCATGGCCGCCGAGGTGGGCACCCGCCCCTACCGCGCCGCGCTGGGCCATGTCGCGGCCCCCGACGAATGTGTGGCGCTGGGCCGGCAGATCCAGGAACGGATGCCCAACTTCCGCGAATTCCACATGAGCACTGTTGGCCCGATCATCACCACCCACACCGGCCCCGGCACGGTGGGGCTGATTTATTACGTAGACAACGAGTAGGCAGTAGGCAGTGATCAGTACTGCGTATTGCGTATTCACTCTGTTGGCGCATGTATCACCGACCACCGACCACTGACCACTGACCACTGACCACTTGCCCATGCCTCGACTGAGCCGCTTTGTCATCGTCCATGCGCCCCTGGAGGCGGTGTTTGCCTTTTTGGCCGACTACCGCAATATTCCGCGG
This sequence comes from Chloroflexia bacterium, assembly GCA_038239755.1. GTDB lineage: Bacteria > Chloroflexota > Chloroflexia > QHBQ01 > JAICKM01 > JBBSAN01. The sequence goes on from JBBSEL010000441.1 coordinate 2,017, forward strand.
ATGCAGCCGCAGTTTCAGCGGGTGCGGCCCCTGACCACTGCGACCGAGGGGGTGGGGGCGATGCTGGAATTGCAGGGCCGATTTCACGGTCTGCCGATCACCGCCCAGGTGCGGATCGTGCAGGTCGAGCCGCCGCGCCTGCTCGTCAGCGACAGCACCGGGGCGGTGAAGAGCCGCTCCACTTGGCGGCTGACCCCCGTGCCGCCGTCTCCGGACGCAGAAGGGGCGGCCCCCCCCGTTGCCACCCGCGCCAGCCTGACGCTGGACTATGAGGTGTCCGTGCCGGGCCTGGGTCGCCTGCTGGGCGGCTTCGTGGCGGGTGATGTGGCGGCGATGACGGTGGAGAGCTTGAAGCAGTTGAAGCGGATGGTAGAAGCGAGCAATGAGCAATGAGCAACGAGTGATGAGGATGGGCGGTGTGGGGCGGGGCGTTTAGACGAGTAGTCCTTCCGGCAGGGTCCAGAGGCGGACGGTGCCGTCTTTGCCGCCGGAGATGAGGGTGCGGGCATCGGGGGTGAGGGCGAGGGCATAAACCTGGCCTTCGTGGCCGGAGAGGGTCCGCAATTCCTGACCGCTGGCGAGATCCCACAGCCGGATCGTCCCATCGCCCGCCCCAGAGAGGGCGAACCGCCCGCTCCGCGTCACCGCCACCGAGTACACCCCTTTGGTCTGGTCTTTAAAGGACCGCACGCATTCCCCGCTGGCGAGATCCCACAGCCGCATTGTCTCGTCCCTGGAGCCGGAAAGGGCTTGCTGTCCGTTCGGGGTCACGGCGACGGCATACACCGTGTCGCTGTGCCCCTTCAGCGTGCGGATGCCATCCCCGCTGGCGAAATCCCACAGGCGCAACGTCCCATCTTTGGAGCCAGAGACGACCTGCCGCCTGTCGGGGGTCAGCGCCAGGGTAAAGACCATATCGGTATGCCCCTTAAAGGAGCGCACCCATTCCCCCGTTGCCAGATCCCAGAGCCGCAGCACCCCGTCTTTGGAGCCGGAGAGAGCGTTTTGACCATCCGGCGTGATCCGCACCGCATCGATCCGGCCCGCATCGCTCTCAAAGACGCGCACGCACTCCCCGCTGGGGAGGTTCCACAGCCGCAGAGTCCCGTCGCCCGCACTGGATAGTGCCAGCAGCCTGTTCGGGGTCGTCGTCACGGCAGATACCCACTCGGTGTGCCCTTTTAAGGTGCGAACGGGATCGCTCGTGGCGAGATCCCACACCTGGATCGTCCCGTTCTCCGCGCCCGCGAGCGCTTGCCACCCTTCGAGGGTCACCGCCACGGCGAACACCGCCCCGGCATGGCTGTCGAGCACCCGCATTTCTACCGGCACCTCGCGCCAGGCTTGCGCCACCCAGACGACCATCGGCGGCGGGAGCGCCACGCCGGGCTGCTGGGCCAGTTGCAGGACGTGTGCCCACTGGTCGGCGGCGTAGGCGTTGCTGAGGTCTTCCAGCAGGCGGTTTTGTTGACCCAGCGCATCGTGCGCCTGGGCCACCAGTTGGGGCACGTTTTGATATTGCTCGATGCCCGCTGCTAACTCCAGCACCCGCGCCCAGTCGCCTGCGGTGTGCGCCGCCCGCAGCATCCGATAGCGTTCCGTCCGTTCGACCAGGGTGAGGCCCAGCGACGCGGCGGGAATGGCCTGTAGACTCGGTGGCGCTGGAGGGGGCGTGGTGAATTCCTGGCGCAAGGTGAGCAGTTCCCGGCCCACTTCGCTGTTCCCCGCTGCATCACACGCATTGTCCAGCAATACCCCCAGGGCGGGCGTACCATCGGGCAGCGTGCCCCAGCGGGCCACAGCCTCCACGATGTTGTAGAGGTCGATTTCGAGGGTGGCTGAGCGGGCAATACCGCTGACCTGCCCCAGGTCCGCCAGCAAGAGGGTCCGCCCCTCCTGGCTCTGGAACAGAGCGATCCGTTTGAGCGCATCGAGCAAGCGGCGGCGTTGTTCGCGGGTGAGGTCGGCCATGCCTCTATTCTAGCATAGCGCCGCACCAGGGGCAACGGTGGGGAGGGATGACAGCGGGGAGCTTGCAGCAGTTGAGGCAGGCTAATGGAAAGTAGGAATCAGGGTTGAGGAATTAGGCACTGAGTTCTCGATGCAATGCTTCGAGTTCGCGGCCCGCTTCACTTGGCCCAGCGTAATAGCGAGCATTATCAATTAGCACGAGCAGGGCTTTGGTACCATCCTCTAAGGCTCCCCAGGTGTAGGCCGCGTCTATAATATTTGAAAAGTCCACGATCACAATAGGAGAGCGTATTAGTCCAGTCACCAACTCTGGTGGTAGATCGCTCAGTAGCAATTTGCGCCCATCTTGATCTTGGAACAATGGGATACGTCCGAGTGCGCTCATCAGGCGACGACGTTGATCACGGAACTCTCCGGATCTCTTGATGTCTGAAACAGCTGCGGAAGGACCCTCCTTTAGAGGCTTTACCTCTGGCCCCCGCTTGTTGGGGGATGTGGTGGGAACCTCCGACTGCGGAACAGCCCGAAGCTCTCGCGTTTGATTCTGCTTGATCACGGTGGGGACAACAAAAT
>JBBSEL010000442.1:0-4559 GCA_038239755.1 Chloroflexia bacterium
CGTAGAGATAGCAGGTACCCCAGGAGGCCCTGCCCCAATCAGGAGGCGGCGAAGCGGTCCAGGGCGGCGCGGTCGAGCCGGTAGACCCTCCAATCGTGGAGGTGCTGGGCACCCAGCTTTTCGTAGAAGCCAATCGCAGGGGTGTTCCAATCAAGCACGGCCCATTCCATGCGGCCACAGCCTCGCCGCGCCGCCTCCTGCGCCAGGTGGGTGAACAGTGCCTTGCCCACCCCCGTGCCGCGCTGGGCCGGCAGCACGAACAGGTCTTCCAGGTAGAGCGTGGGCAGGGCCAGAAAGGTGGAGTAGGTCTCGAAGAAGAAGGCATAGCCGACCACCACCCCGTCTACCTCAGCCACAGCGATTTCGACACGCGGCTGCGGGCGGAACGCATCGGCCAGCAGCCGATCCTGGGCCGCCGCATCGGGCGGCGGCAGCCGCTCGTACTCGGCCAGCGCAACCACCAGCCCCCGGATCGCGGCGGCATCGGCAGGCGTAGCAGGGCGAATTGTTGTCGGCATGGGTGCCTCCTTACGAGTAACGAGTGATGAGCGATGAGCGATGAGCGATGAGTGACCAGGGACCAGTGATCAGCAAGTCCCCCACATCTATCTACGCATCACGCATCACGCATCACGTTTCACGTTTCACGTTTCACGTTTCACGTTTCACGCATCCCGTCCCCCGCCACCGCCTGCAACGCCGACACCAGGGGGCCGACCAGGCGCGGATCATAGGTCTTGAATCCGGTGAACTGGCGCGTGATCAGATCACCTGCGCGGGCTAGCTGACCATCGGAACCCGGCTGCTCGGTGGCGAACAGCGCCATCGAGACATGCGCCGGGTCGGACAGGGCCACGATCCAGGAGTCAAGCAGCGGATGATCGGGCGGTAGCGCCACGAGCCGCAGCCCTGGATCCGTCCACTCGGTCCAGTCGAGCACCCCGTAAAGCGTGAGCCGGTGGCCCGCCTGGAGCAGCGCCTGATAGCGCGCCTGCTGCGGGCGAGCGTTGGAGAGCCGTTGAAAGCAGGCATGGAGCGTCACCGGATAGGTCAGCGTGGCGACGTGGCCCTCGATGGCGTGGCTGATCGCTTCCATCCCTAGCACCGACGTGGTCAGCGGGGGCGGCAGGGGGGCCAGGGCGCGAGCCTCATCCACGGTGAAGCGGCGGAACGGCTGGGCGGGCGTGGGGCTAGATCGATTGGTCATGGTGGTCGTGTGGCTCCTGGGATCGATGATGCGGAATAGGGGTGGCCCCGGTCCTCTCCCACCCCCAGTGTAGCACAGCACCACGAGGGTAACAAGCGAACTGCGGCGCGGCGGAGGATTAGCGCGAACCGGGCAGCCGCACCGGCTACTGCCGTCCGACCGCCAGGGCCAGCACGGCCCCACCTGCCGCGAGATCCAGGGGGAGCCAGGTGACCCCCCGGTCGGCGGACTCATAGACGATCCCCGCAGCAGTGCCCAGAAGGACATGGTCGGTGGCGAACGGGTCCGCAATCAGGGCAGTGACAAACTCGTGGGCAGGCAAGCCGGTGTCGGCAGAGTTGAGCAGCGCCCAGGTCGCCCCCCCGTCATCGCTGCCCCAGAGCAGCCCGCGCGTGTCAGAGGCGAGCAAGCGCACACTGGTCGCGGCGCGGCCCAGCGGGAGGAGGTGGATCGGCGTGCCCGGCCCCACCAGCGTGCTATCGCCGTGCAGCGGGGGATAGCTGCGCTGCCAGACGGCAGTGGCCCCCGGTGGTCCGGCGGTGGCCTGGCGCAAGTCGAGATAGGCGATGCCCCCGCCCCCGGCGGCATAGAGGGCGGGTCGCCGCGCCCGCAGCGGGGTCAGGCGGGTGATCGGAGTCCGCAAGGCCAACCCACTCCGCCGCCACTGCCAACTGGCTCCGCCGTCATAGCTGGCGACCACCCCACCGCCGCTCAGCCCTGCCCACAGCACGGGGCTATCGGGCGGGGTGGTGGTCACGGCGAGGGTCAGCACCGAAATATCGGCGGGGGTGCCCGGCAGCGGGCCAACCGCGCTCCACACCACGCCGCCATCGTGCGACACCATCACATCGCCCAGTTGGGCCGTCCCGGTCTGGGCGGCGCGAGCGGCCAACCCGGCATAGACTCGCCCTGGATCTTGTGGCACGTTGAGCAGGCAGGTAACGAGGGCGGGCAGGCGCAAGCGCCACTCCTGGCCGCCATCAGCGCTCTGGAACACGCCCTCACCGCGCGCCAGCGCCAGCAGATGGCGCGGCCCGCCCAGCCCCGGCACTACCTGGGTTACGGGGCGCGCTTCCAGGGTGCGCCGGATCGGATGCCAGGCAGCCGCTCCGTCTCCCCGGCGGCAGACTAGCAATCCTTGAATCGTGCCCACATACAGCTCGGTTCGTCCCGCCATAATTCCTCCTGCGCCGCCACCGTACCCCGGCCTGCCTAGTCGCCCTATTGTAGCATAGTCCTGCCGACAGTCACAAGGACGAGCGTGAAACGTGAAACGTGAAACGTGAAACGTGATGCGTAGGGCTGATCCCTGATCCCTGATCCCTGATCCCTGATCCCTGATCCCTCAGTCCTCAGCACGCAGCCTTCGTCGCCCACCCCTTGACAGGGGGGGCGGAAGCGGATAGAGTAGAGGCCGATGAGTACTATCGTGAAAGGTGAGCCGGAGGCCGCGCTGCGTGCCCGGTGGGCGTGGAGGGGGGCGCGGGCGAGGGGGACGGCGCGGCCCACGCCAGGGCGCGATCTGGCGGCGCTCCTGCTGCTCCTGCTGGGGATTGATGTCAGCGGGTTGCTCCATGTCTACAGCCTCAGCAGCATCTACAGCGCCGAACTATTCTATGGACTGGGGCTGGGGTTCGTTGCGCTGGCGGTCTGGCTGCTGGCCGGACCGGGGGCGGGCGCGACGGGCATCCGGCCCAACCGGGCGACGATTGCGAGTTGGGTGGTGGCGGCGGTCGTGGGACTGACCCTGGCCGGGCTGGGCGTGCAGCAATTGTTGGGCGCGCTGCCTTTCAGCCGGGCCAAGCCGGGCGACCCGCCCCTGCTGATGGCGGGCCGCGACGAAAAGACCCTGCTGGCGCTGGTGGTGATCGGCCTACCCACCCTGGCCCTGGCCCTGGCCTACGTGCGGGCGGAACCGTGGCGGCGGCGGGGGCTGTTGCTGGTGGCGGCGGGCTGGTTTGGCTACGCCGTCGGCAACCTCCTCTTTCACCTGACGGGTGGTCCCAACGGCCCGGCCTGGGCCGAGCGGCTGAGCGGGCCGTGGCCGTGGGTGCTAGCGGCGCTGGGGGGCATCATGGTGGTCGGGCTGGTGCGCCCGTTTCCGCCCGCCGCGTTCCTGGGGTGGTGCCTGCTGGTCGGCGGGGGGCTGCGCGTGCTGGCGATCAGTGCGATCCCGGTCAGCATGAACCTGGGCGACATGCTCCCGCTGATCAACCTCTCCACCACCCGGCTGCTCGGCGGCGCGTCGCCCTACCATCTCTATCAGGTGCCCTACGATCTGGCCCTCACCTACTGGCCGCTCAACATGCTGCCGTTTGTCCCCTTCCAGGCGCTGGGGGCCGACCTGCGCGGGGCCAACCTGCTGCTCGGCTGGACGGTCGGCGCGGCGCTCTTGCTCCTGCGGCGCGGTCGCCCCGATCCCGGCTGGGCCTGCTACGCCTTCGGTCTCCTCTATCTCACCCCGACCATGTTCCAGTGGGACCTTGTCACCGCCGCGCCCCCGTTCTGGCTCTGGCTGAGCGTGCTGCTGGCGGTGGTCGCGGGGGATCGGGGTTGGCGAGCAGCGGGCAGCGAGCAGCGAGCAGCGAGTACGCCGGGGTTCGTAGCACAGGATGGTCGGATCGGGGCCAGCCATACCGCACACGTCGCCCAATACCGAGCACAAAAGGAAGACACACATCACGTTTCACGTTTCACGTTTCCCGCTGCACTCCAAAATCTAAAATCCACAATCCAAAATAGCTTGCCCGGCCTCGCGCGGGGGGCCGCGTTCGCTGCCGGGCCGCTGGTGCTGCCGTTCGCCCCATTTGTCGGCGTCTGGTGGCTGCGGCGCGGCTGGCGCTATGCGTTGGCACAGGGGGTGGCGGCGGCACTGGTCGGGCTGATCGCGGTCGGGCCGTTCTTGCTCTGGGATCGCGCCGCCTTCTGGCTGGGGGCGGTCACCTGGTTTAACGACCTGGAGGTGCTGCCCCGCGCCAAGTGGGTGACCGATAAAAGCTGGCTCTATGAGATCGGCCTGGCCGGGCAACTCTGGCAAGCCGGGCTGGAAGGTTGGCTCAAGCCGCTGCAACTCGGCGGGATGGCCGGGCTGGCCGTGCTGAGTTGGTGGCGGCTGCGGACCCCCGCCGACGTGCTGCGCTGGGGCAGCGCAGCCTACATCCTCTTCATGGTCGTCAACCCGGTGATCTGGCCCTACCTCTTCACGCCCGCGTTGCTGGGCCTCGTCTTCTGCCTCGCGGCGCGAGGCCGGGCCGCAGTGTGTATAGAGGGTGAAGTTACATCCGATCCGGGTGCCCCTCTGTCGCTTAGGATAAGATCAGAATCAGTTCTTCGATCTGCTCGCCGGGTGTCA
>JBBSEL010000443.1:0-4559 GCA_038239755.1 Chloroflexia bacterium
ATAGTATTTGCAGCTATGAACGGGGTGAACATCAGGGTTGCGATGTTCACCCAGTTGGTTCGTGGGCCGCGGGACATGGCTTCCGCGCACTGCGGAGTCACGGTCGGTGCGGCATTGGACAAGGGTTGTCAGAACACGATGATGTGCCCAACCTGCGAAGGTTGTGAGATCGGATCGACCTGTGAGCACCACGGTTAGCGGGGGATCACGCACCCGGTCCAAGAGACGGGCATTCAACCTGCAACGCCGCGAAGCCATCTGGTTCTACGTTTTCGTCAGCCCCTGGATTCTCGGCTTCTTAATCTTCCAATTTGGTCCCATTCTTGCCGCGGCGTACTTCAGTGTTACAGATCTGACCAACCTAGATGTCAGCAATCCCCCTCACTTGGTTGGTTTTAGCCACTACGAGAAACTCTTCACCAGCCTAGCCTATTTAGCCTTTCGCGACTCGCTTAGAGCGTCTGCGATATTCGTCTTTGTCGGCGTACCCGCAAGGGTAATCTTGGCGCTTCTGGTTGCGCAACTACTTAATCAGAAGATCCCCTTTCTTCGCTTCCTGAGAACTGTCTATTCAGGGTCTCGCGCCTGGAGAGGTTGGGTGCAGAACTGGACTGATTGACCCGTGGGTGCTACCCTGGCAGGCCTAGACCGTGCCTGTTCGGGAAGGAGTGACGCGGATGGTCATGCCGTTGACCCAGCTTGGGCGGGAGGAGCGCCGTGCGGCGAAGGAGCAGTTGGTGGTCGGCATGAACGCCGGGCTCTCCTGGCGGGAGGCCGCCGTGGCGGCCGGGATCACCACTAGCGAAGCGACGGCCTACCGGTTGCGTCGGCGGGTGCGCGAGGAAGGCCCGCACGCACTTGACGACCACCGCCATGGCTATGCCTACAAACTGCCACCCCCCGTGCGGCACTGGCTGGTCGCCTATTGCCAGGCGCACCCCGCCACGCCCAGTCAGGTTCTGCAAACCGTGCTCCGTATGCAGTGCGATGTCCTCCTGAGCGTGGGCTATCTCAACCAGGTCCGGGCGGCGCTCGGGGTGAGCTATGTGCGCCCGGCGCCGGGGTAAGCCCACCCGCGGCGGGTGCTCGCCAGGAAGCCGGCTGGCAGGATGGGGCAGGGGGCATACTCCTCTTGGCTGCGGCGCAGGAGACGGGCCTGATCACCGCGCTGACCGGGGCACTGCCGACCCCTGCGCCGCCGACGCGCCTGGGACGGATGGGGCAGGTGACCAGGCAGGCGCTGCTGCTCACGCTCCTCTTTCTGGCCGCTGTCGGGTTGCGGCGCACGTGGGACCTGCGGAGCTATACTGGGGCAGCCCTCGCCTTGCTCACCGGTCGGCCCTGGGCCTATGGCTATCGCCATGTCGAGCGCTTTCTGGCGCTGCTTGCGCGGGCTGGCACCGCCGAGCCACTGACCGAGGCGCTGGCGCGCTGGACGACGCAGTTGTGGCAGCCCGATCCACCAGCAGGCGAGGCGCACAACCGCCCCGCCTCCGCCTACTATTATATTGACGGCCATCGCAAGCCAGTCTATTCCGATGGCCGCATCCCCCGCGGGTTGATTGGGCGGACGGGGGCCATTCTGGGCTGCCGCGCGCTGGTCCTGTTGCACGACGAGCATGGGCACCCCTTGCTGGCGACCACGCACCGCGGCGATCAGCACCTGACCCTCGGCCTCCCGCAGATCGTGGCGCGCCACGCGCAGGCCACGGGTCGTCCCACCCTTGACCACTTGGTGGTCGACCGCGAAGGCATGAGCGGCGACTTGCTCGCGGACCTGGTGGCGGGCGGCTGCACGGTGGTGACGATTCTGCGGGCCGACCAATATGCCGGTCTGGCCGCGTTCACCGAGGTCGGCCCGTTCGTGCCGCTCAGCTGCGATCGGCAGGGGCACGTGGTACGTGAGGTGGCGCCAGCCCGCTTCGCGTTACCCATCCCGAGCCAGCCGAACGAGACACTCCCGTTAAGCGTGGCCCTGATTCGCGATCTGCGGTGTAGTGTGCCAGTACCCCCGGCGGGTGACGCCGACGACGACCTGGACGACCCCGACTGGCTTGCGCCCAGCGAGCGCTGGCTGGCGGGCATCCCCCGCGAGGCGCGCCGGTGGTGGGAGAGCACCTGGGTGGCGACCGCTGCCCCTGCGCCACCGACGCAGCCCAAGCTCATCCCGATTGTGAGCACTGCCGACACGAGGGATGCGGTGGCCCTGGCCCGCCGCTACATCGCGCGGTGGCCCGAGCAGGAAAACATCATCCGCGATTGGCTGCTGCCGCTGGGGCTGGACACCAACCACGGCTACGGCAAGACCGCCGTGGAGAATTCGGAAGTGGCCAAGCAGCGTGCGACCCTGGAGGACCGCCGCGAGCGGCTCCAGCACTGGGCGGACAGCGCCCGGCGCCGCTATCAGCGCGCCAAGCGCCGGGTGGAGCGACGTCATGCTGCCCACGCGACCCGTGGTGACGCGCTCTACCGGGACCTCAACCAGCAGCAGGACGCGCTGTGTGCGCAAGGCATCAACGACCAGTTCATCCGCCGCACCATCCGCGAACGGAAAGCGGCGATCGATGCCGAACTGCGCGCCTTGGCGGAGCAGGTGTGGCGCGCCGAACGGGAGCGCGACGACGACTGGCGCAAGATCGAACGCTACTGCCAAGAGCAGCGCGCGGTGTTGCGCACCCTGGAGGACCTCAATGAGCGTGCGCAGCCGATGTACGAACTCGATAACGCCAAGGATCAGGTCATGACGGTCTGTAAGATCGCGCTCGCCAATCTGGGCATGTGGACCCGTGACCACTACTTCCCCTCGGATTACGCCCATGCCACCTGGCTGCGCATCGCTCCATTCTTCGCCTTGCCGGGACGGGTGACCTGGGAGCAGGAGCAGGTACGAGTGGCGCTACGGCCGTTCAATGATCGGCAGTTGCGGCGCGACCTGGAATTGCTGTGCGAGCGGGTGATGGCGAGGGCACCACAGTTGCCTGATGGGCGGATGCTCGTGTTTGCTGTGGCCTCAACTCATGCGCTCAATTCAGACCTGCACTGCCCAGGTTGAGGCGCGAGTTCCTGACTATACGCCCAGCGCCGCCGACCTGGCGTTTGCCGAAGGAACTGCCCGCGGGGCTGCACCGACCCTGACGATGCTGGTCCTGCTCAAGACCTTCGAGCGCCTGGGCTACTTCCCCCGCCTGGCCGATGTGCCCCTCGCCGTCCTGCAGCATCTGCGTGTCGCACTCGGTTTGCCAGCCGACCTCGCTCCCGACGTCACGCCGCGGACGCTGTACCGCTATCACCAAGCCATTCGCGCCTACCTGCAGGTGGCCCCGTACGACCGGCAGGCGCGCCATCACGTCACCCGAGCAATCTATCACGGTGCACAGGCGAAGGACAATCCGGCCGACCTGATCAATGTGGCGATCGAGGAACTGGTCCGGGCGCGCTGCGAGTTGCCGGCCTTCGGCACGCTCGACCGGCTGGTGCGCCGGGTGCGGACGCTGGTCAATCGCCGCTACTTCCTGGGGGTCCTGGCGCGCCTGCCCGAGGCGGAGTGCGCCCGCATCGATGGGCTGTTGGACACCATGGCCGCCGCACAGCGCACGCCCTATCACGCGCTCAAGCAGCAGCCCAAACGGCCCAGCCGCTCGCATCTGCAGGAGCTACTCGACCACAGTGCCTGGCTCGATGCGCTCGGTGTGGTCGACCAGTTCCTGATCGACATCCCGCCGCTGAAACGACAGCACTTCGCCGCCGGGTGCAAGGCCCTCGACGCGGCGGAGTTGAAGGACGTCGCTTTGCCCAAGCGGCTGGCCCTCATCCTCTGCCTGATCCAGCAGACGCAAATGCAGGCGCGTGATGATCTGGCCGAGATGTGCATCAAGCGACTGCGACGCATCCACGTCCAGGGCAAGGAAGAGCTGGAACAATTGCGGGACCGGCAGCAGGAAACGACTGAGCACCTGGTAGGAACGCTGGCTGACGTGCTCGGCGTGCTGGATGGCGATCGACCGGACCACGAGGTGGGCGGCGCCATCCGGCAGGTGCTGGCGGAGCGGGGCACGGTGGAGCAATTGCTGCTGGACTGCGAGGCCGTGAGCGCCTACAACGGCAACAACTACCTCCCGCTGCTCTGGGGCTTCTTCCGCGCCCACCGCAGCGGGCTGTTCCGCCTGGCTCGTACCCTGCGATTCCGGTCGACCAGCCAGGATCAGACGTTGATCCAGGCGCTGGCCGTGGCGCTCGAGCACCAGGATCGCACCAGCAAGTATCTCCCGGTGCTGGTGGACCTCTCCTTCGCCTCCGAACTGTGGCTGCGCACGGTCCTCGTCCGCAAGGGGCGGGGCAAGCGCGTCCTCCGCCGCGCCTTCGAGGTCTGTGCCTTCACCTACCTTGCCGCCGAACTCACCTCCGGGGACCTGGCGGCTGTCGGGTCAGGCGCCTACACCGACTATCGTGATCAGCTCGTGCCCTGGGAGGAGTGCGCGCCTCAGGTTGCCGGCTACTGCGAACAACTCGGCTTGCCGGACACGGCGGCGGCCTTCGTGGCCGGGCTCCGCGCGCAACTC
>JBBSEL010000444.1:0-4556 GCA_038239755.1 Chloroflexia bacterium
CGAAAGGATTACATGAGAGAGCTATTGCATGATGCCGCCGAGCGCGGCGCAACCTACCTGGCCGGGGTGAATAGGCGACCGGTCGGCCCCACCCCCGCTGCATTGGAGCGGCTGCCAGACCTGGGCGGTCCCCTGCCCGACGGCCCGACCGACCCGGCCAGGGTGCTGGCCTTGCTGGACGAAGTCGGTTCCCCGGCCACGGTGGCGACTACCGGGGGGCGCTTCTTCGGCTTTGTCGTCGGCGGCGCGCTCCCGGCGACGGTGGCGGCGAACATCCTCGCTGCCGCCTGGGATCAGAACGCAGGCATGATCGCCCTCTCGCCGGTGGCAACGCGGATCGAGGAGATCGCGCAGGGCTGGCTGCTAGAACTGCTGGGCCTGCCGCCCGGCGCGGCGGTCGGCTTCGCCACCGGGGCGACAATGGCGAACCTCACGAGCCTGGCCGCCGCCCGCCATTATGTGCTGGAACAGGCGGGCTGGGATGTGGAAGCCGACGGGCTGTGGGGTGCCCCGCCGATCACCGTGGTCGTGGGCGACGAGGTGCATGTCAGCGCGCTGAAGGCGCTGGGGTTGCTCGGCTTTGGCCGGGCGCGGGTGGTGCGCGTGCCCACCGACAGCCAGGGCCGGATGCGGACCGATGCCCTCCCCACCCTGACCGGCCCGGCCATCGTCTGCGCGCAGGCCGGGAATGTCAACACCGGCGCGTTCGACCCGGTCGGCGCGATCTGCGATTGGGCGCATGAGGCCGGAGCCTGGGTCCACGTAGACGGCGCGTTCGGGTTGTGGGCGGCGGCGATGCCGGAACGCACGCACCTGGTTGCCGGGCTGAGCGAGGCCGACTCATGGGCCACCGATGCCCACAAGTGGCTGAACGTGCCCCAGGACAGCGGCCTCGCCTTCGTCCGCCACCCCGCCGCGCTCCAGGCGGCCATGGCGACCAGCGCTGCCTATCTGGTCGAGTCCGATCGGCGCGAACCGGTGCAGTTCGTCCCCGAAATGTCGCGGCGGGCGCGGGGGATCGAGGTCTGGGCGGCGCTCCGGTCGCTGGGCCGGAGCGGGCTGGCCGACCTGTTCGAGCGCTGCTGCCGCCACGCCACCCACTTTGCCGAGGGATTGGCGGGCGCGGGCTACGCGATCCTCAACGACGTGGTGCTCAATCAGGTACTCGTCTCCTTTGGCGACCCCGACACCACCCGCCGGGTGATCGCCGCGATCCAGGCCGACGGCACCTGCTGGTGCGGCGGCACCGTCTGGCAGGGGCAGACCGCCATGCGCATCAGCGTCTCGTCCTGGGCCACCACGGACGAGGATGTGGAAAAAAGTCTCCAGGCCATGCTGCGGATTGCTGCCCAGCAGCGGCGGGGTTAGCAACCCCCAAAGGAGCAGTGCGATGCTCGATAACGAGGCCCCTGTTGCCCGCCGATCCAAACAGATACCGCTGTTGGCTGGTGCGGTTCTCGCCCTGCTCTTGCTGAATCTGGGACTGATCGCGGTTAGAGTACTCCTGTACCCGCCCTTGCTGGCGCAGTCCGACAGCACGGTGTATATCGCGGAGCCAACCGTGCTCCTGCTCATCTATGCCGCACTCACCCTGGCCCTCACCTGGCAGGCCGACCCCAACCGGCAAACCGCTTTGCGCGTGGGCACGGTCGTTGGGCTGATCGCCGGGCTACTGTGGATCGTCAATCTCACCATCGAGACTTTTGTGGACCTTTCCGGCCCGGCGAGCATTCTGGGCACTGCGCCGTTCCTGCTCGGCGGTTTCGCGCTCTGGGGCGTGGCCGGGTTCCTAACCGCTCGCGCGACCGGCGTACTCGTGCCGGGTATCACCGGAGCCGTTTGGGCCGCCATGATGACTGTGTTATTGACGGTAACGTTCGGGTTTCTCCTGGGCATCATCGCTCTCCCGCGCCTGGAACAATTCATGGGCAGCAACCCCGATTTTCTCCGCAGCGGCTGGCACGACATCAGTGCCTTCGCCATCGCCAATCAGTTCGACAGCGGCTTCTCCCACCTACTGGGTGCCCCGATTATCAGCCTCATTGTCGGCACAATCGGGGCGGGACTAGGGGTCATGGGGAAGCGCGCGCAGCCCTTCCGCGCCGCCCGTTGAATGTCGCCACCGCCGAGGAGCGCGCATGACTACCATCGCCAACACCGTCCTCGTCTGCCGCCCTATCGCCGCCCTGTTCGACACGGCGACGACGGCGCAGTACTGGCCGCGCTGGCACCCGGCGACATTGAGAGTACAAGGCGCGGTAGACCACCCGGTGCAACAGGGCGAGCAGATCACCGAGCGGGCACGTATCGCCGGGCGCACCGGCACGGCCCAATGGACCTGCGTCGAGCGCGCCCGCCCCCACCGGCTGGCGCTGGCCGCCCCCGGCCCGCCGATCACGGCCCGCATCGTCTACACCTTTGATCAGCGCGGCAACGAAGTGGTCTTCACCCGCACGCTGACCTACACCGTTACCGGGCTGCTCGGTGGCCTGATCGATACGCTCATCCTGCGCGACATCATGAAGAAGCAATCGGCCCAGGCGATGATTAACCTGAAAGCCTGGCTCGAAGCTCAAATTCCCGAAGGATAACCTGCCCATGACCACTGAACCGATCAAGAATTTCGACCGCGTTGCCGATATTTACGACCAGAGCCGGGGCTGGCCGCCCGACGCCTCCACAGAAATCGGGGCGGGCCTCTATGCCTTGCTGGCCCCGTTCGCGGGCACGGATCGCGTGCGGGTGATCGAGGTAGGGGCCGGGACCGGGCGGGTGCTAGGGCCGCTGGCCGCGCACCCGGTGTGGGCGGTGGGCGTGGATGTGTCCGCCGCGATGCTGGCCCGTTTGCGCGAAAAGGTCCCGGCGGGCGGGCCGGGCACAGCCTACCCGGTGCTGGGCGACGTGCGTCACCTGCCCCTGGCCGGTGGCGGGTTCGATGCGGGGGTGTTCGTTCACATCCTCCACCTGGTCCAGCCCTGGGAGGCGGTGCTGGCCGAGGTGCGCCGGGTGGTACGGCCCGGTGGGGCCTTCGCCTTCGGGATGGATGAGCACCAACCGGGCGAGGCTGACTGGATCGATGAACGGTGGGATGTGCTGCTGGGCGAGGAGGACGACAAACGGCCCGGCCATATCCGCTTAGCGGACGAAGCCATCGCCGTCCTGACGGCTGAAGGCTACACCGTCGGCCAGCACACTCTGGCCCGCTGGACCTACACCCGAACCCCAGCGGACATCGTGCGCTATCGCCGCGAACGCTGGTATTCGGCCTCGTGGCAGCTATCCGACGCGGTGTTGTACCCCGCCGTCGATCAGTTGGAGGCCGAACTGCTGGCTCGCTATGGCCGGTTGGATGTACCGCTGACGTTCACGACGGAGTTCCATGTGCTGCTGGCGACGCTCCCCGCGCACACACCGTGAGTACCGAGACGCTAGCGGCCACGCGCCAGGCCCACGGCGTGCCGTTCACCCTCCATCAGCACGCGCCGGGCTAACCCCCTGCGGCGAAAAGATCAGGCAGGTCGTTGTGGCGTGGGCGTAGAGTTTGCCCGCGCTGTCCACGACCCGCGCCTCTGCCGTGGCGACCTGCCTGCCCCCATGAATCACCGTCGCCTCGCAGCGCACCAACCCGGTTTGGGTGGTCAGCGCCCGCACGAAATTGACTTTCAGTTCGAGAGTCGTATAGCCCGCGCCCGCTGGCAGGGTCGATTGGATCGCGCAGCCCATCGCCGAGTCGCACAGGGTCGCCGCCAGCCCGCCGTGGACCACGCCGATGGGGTTGTAGTGGTACTCCGCCGGGGTGACGGTGAAAACCGCGCGCCCCGGCTCCAGTTCGGCCAGGGTGAAATCCATCAACCGGGCAATCGGCGGCGGAGGGAGTTCGCCGCGCATGATCGCCTGTAAATAGGCCAGGCCGCTCATCGTCGGCGCGGTCCTGGCCCCGATCAGCGGATCGTCCCAAGTCACAGTGCGGGCGCGGTCAGCGGAGGGGGTTGGCTCGTCCATTGGGGGGTTGCTCCTTGCGGTGGGGGTGGTGGCCCCTCGCGTGGGCAGGGCCTCGGCCCATTCTAGCAAAGCCGGGCGGCAGCGTCAAACGCGGGCGGGTTTAACCCGCCGCTCTGGCACGCGATTTGCTTTATGAATGACAGTGGATAAGACGGTGTTTGAAAGCGCAGCTAACAGCCGCCCAACCACCTTATCCCGGTAGTACGAAACCAGCAGCTATTGTAGCACTCCCATCCGGGAGTCAACCAATAAGGAGGTCGAAGATGACTAGCTGGGAACGTGGACGCGAAAACGAACAAGAAGGTCAGACCGAAGAGCAACAAGGCGCTGCCCGTGGCGACGTGGGCCAGCAGATCCGTGGTGCCGCTCGTGACCTCGGTGGCAAAGTCGAACAGGGCGTTGACAATATCGAAGACACGGTGACAGGCCGCCAGGATGACCTCGAAGGCCAGCAGCACAACTATGGCCGCGATGCGCAGGATTGGGCGAACAACCGCGCCAACGACGCGCAACGCACCGCCGACAACGCTGGCAACGACGTGCAGAACGCCGCC
>JBBSEL010000445.1:0-4550 GCA_038239755.1 Chloroflexia bacterium
CCTCGATAGCACAAACCTGCTGCGGACCACGTCGGACTTCATGGAACTGGGGATCATGATGCTGCCGATGGTCTTCATCATCATCACCGGCAACATCGATCTCTCCATCGCCTCCACGCTCGGCCTGTCTGCCTCGCTGATGGGTTGGCTGTTCATGGGCGGCTGGAATATCTGGCTGGCGGTGGCCGTGGCGCTGGTGGTGGGGATATTGGCCGGACTGCTCAACGGCCTGCTGATCGCCCGGCTGCGGCTGCCCTCGTTGGCCGTCACGTTGGGCACCCTGTCGTTCTATCGCGGGCTGGCCTATGTGCTGCTGGGCGATCAGGCAGCGCGGGGCTATCCGCCAGCGTTTGCCTACCTGGGGCAGGGCACCCTGGGCGACACCCGCATCCCCTTCTCGCTGCTCGTCTTTGCCGTGCTGGCCGTCATCTTCGGCCTCGTCCTGCACAAGACGACGTTCGGGCGCTATCTCTACGCTATCGGCAACAACGAAGCCGCCGCGCGTTATTCCGGCGTGCCGGTGGCGCGGATCAAAATCGGGATCTATGTCCTGTCAGGGATGATGGCCGCGCTGGCCGGGTTCATCCTGGCCGCGCGCTACGGCAGCACCCGCCCCGATATCGGCTCCGGCCTGGAACTGACCGTGATCACGATCACCGTCCTCGGCGGGGTCAGCATCTTCGGCGGCAGCGGGACGATGGTCGGCGCGATCCTGGCGCTGGTGCTGGTCGGCATCCTGCGTTTCGGCATGGGCCTGGTCAACATCCAGGGCCAGGTGCAAGACATCATCATCGGCCTGCTGCTGATCGTCTCCATCCTCGTGCCCCGGCTGGGCAGCCAGCTTTCCGCCCGGCTGACCCTGCGCCGCCCTATGGTCTTGCGGGTCGCCTGGGCCGTGGGGGTGGCCGTGTTGTTTGGTTTCTTCTTCTTCTGGTCGCGCGCCATCATCTTAGCCCAATAATGCCGCAGCGGCACCAGATACCGACGGGACTCTATTGAGGGACTAAAAGGAGGACGCCTATTGCCGACGATCGATCGCCGTTCGCGGCCCACGCCTGTACAGATCAACAACGATGTTACCGGTCCCCTGAATTTCCATAGGAGGAACATTCTCATGCATAAGAAGATTACCGCCCTCGTGCTGCTCGCCTTCGTGCTCCCGCTGCTGGCCGCCTGCGACACCGGGGCTGCCGCCACGGCCACCCCGGTCCCCGTGCCGACCACCGCGCCCGCCGCCGCCGACACGCCGACGACAGCCGCCGCCGCCCCCGCCGCGACCACCGCCCCAGCTACCGGCGGCAGCGGCGCGACCTTCGCGCTGGTCCCCAAGAACCTGGGCAACCCCTATTTTGACACCGCCAACAAGGGCGCGCAGGAAGCGGCCAAAGAACTGGGCGTCACCGTCAACTATACCGGCCCGGCCACGGCGGATGCCACTCAGCAGATCCAGGTGATCAACTCGCTGATCGCCCAGCATGTCAGCGGCCTGGCGATCTCTGCCGACGACTCCGACGCCCTGGTCTCGGTGGGCAAGACCGCCATTGACCAGAAGATCCCGGTCGTTAGCTGGGACTCGGCCATCTCCGCCGGGGGGCGCAACGTCCACATCAACCAGGCCAACTCGGAAGATATTGGCCGCAGCGAAGTGCAGCTCCTCTCCAAGCTCCTCGGCGGTAAGGGCAAGATCGCCATCCTGAGCGCCACTTCCACCGCGCCCAACCAGAACGAGTGGATCAAGTGGATGAAAGACGAGCTGACCAAGCCGGAGAATTCGGGCCTGGAACTGGTCGCCACGGTCTACGGCGACGATCAGGACGAGAAGAGCTACACCGAAGCGCAGTCGCTGATGCAGACCTACCCCGACCTGAAGGGCATCATCTCGCCCACCACCGTCGGCATCGCGGCGGCGGCCAAGGCCGTCACCGACGGCAACAAAATCGGCCAGGTCCTCGTGACCGGCCTGGGCACGCCCAACCAGATGCGCGCCTATGTCAAGAGCGGCGCGTCCCCGGCCTTTGAACTCTGGAACCCCGGCGACCTGGGCTACCTCGCTATCCAGACGCTGAATGCCATCTCGACCGGCAAGATCGCGGGCAAGCCCGGCGACACCTTCACCGCCGGCAAGCTCGGCAGCTACACCATCGACAAGGATGGCAACATCCTGCTCGGCAAGCCGACCGTCTTCGATAAGACCAATATCGACAACTTCGACTTCTAAGGATTTGGATTTTCGATGTTGGATGTTGGGGATCTAAAAGACTCCAGCATCCAACATCGAAAATCACCAGGAGGTCGCTATGAAACGGGTTGGTTTTTTGCTCAAGGTCAAACAAGACCGGTTAGAAGAATACAAACGGCACCACACCCAGGTCTGGCCCGACATGCTCCAGGCATTGCGCGAGGCAGGCTGGCATAATTACTCCTTGTTCCTGCGCGACGATGGCCTCCTGTTCGGCTACTTTGAAACCCCAGACAGCCTGCAAGCCGCCCAGGCACGGATGGCGCTGACCGAGGTCAACACCCGCTGGCAAGAGTTTATGGCTCCCTTTTTCGAGTCCCCGAACAACGCCCGGCCCGACGAAATGTTCGGGGAACTGACCGAGATTTTCCATTTAGACTGATTTGTTGCTTGCGTTTGTTATCGTAAAGGACACGAGATGATGAGCACGTCACCGACCACCCGGCAACTAGACGAGGCTTATGCGCTGGCCCAGGCGCGCTATGCCGACCTGGGCGTTGATACCGATGCGGCGCTGGCCGCGCTGGAAAGGGTGGCGCTCAGCCTCCACTGCTGGCAGGGGGATGACGTGGCCGGGTTCGAGTCGCCCGATGCCGCGCTGGGTGGGGGGCTGGCCGCCACCGGCAACTACCCCGGCAAGGCGCGCACCGCCGACGAACTGCGGGCCGATTTGGACCAGGCCTACCGGCTCATTCCCGGCAGCCACCGGCTGAACCTCCACGCCATCTACGCCGAGACGGGCACCAAGACGGTCGCCCGCAACGAACTGAGGCCGGAGCATTTCCAGGCCTGGGTGGACTGGGCGCGGGCCAACGGGCACGGCCTCGACTTCAACCCGACCCTCTTCTCCCACCCCCTGGCCGACAGCGGCTTCACCCTGAGCAGCGCCGACCCGGCTATCCGCCGCTTCTGGGTGGAACATTGCATCGCCTGCCGCCAGATCGGGGCGGCCTTCGGCGCGGCGCAGGGCACCCCCTGTGTGACCAACATCTGGATCCCCGACGGCTTCAAGGACACCCCGGCAGACCGCGCTGCCCCCCGCCACCGGCTTCAAGAGTCGCTCGACGCGATCCTCGCCGTGCCGGTGGACCCGCAGCACAACCTCGACTCGGTCGAAAGCAAGCTGTTCGGCCTCGGTTCAGAGAGCTACGTCGTCGGCTCGCACGAGTTCTACCTGGGTTACGCCGTCCGCAACCAGATCCTGCTGACGCTGGACAGCGGCCATTTTCACCCCACCGAAACCATCTCCGACAAGCTCTCGGCGGTGCTGATGTTCGTGCCCGGTGTGGTGCTGCACATCAGCCGGGGGGTGCGCTGGGACAGCGACCACGTGGTCACGCTGAGTGACGAGACGGTGGCGATGGTGCGGGAGGTGGTGACCGGGGGCCATCAGGACCGGGTCCACATCGGGCTGGACTTCTTCGACGCCAGCATCAACCGCCTCGCCGCCTGGACGGTCGGGGCGCGCAACGTGCTGCGGGCCGCCTTGCTGGCCCTGCTCGAACCCACCGACCGCCTGCGCCAGCTCGAAGCCGACGGCGATTATACCGGGCGGCTGGCGCTGCTCGAAGAACTGAAGGGGCTACCGTGGGGCGCGGTGTGGGATGCCTACTGTGTGCGCCAGGGGGTGCCCATCGGGGTGGGGTTCCTGGACGCGGTGCGTGATTATGAAACCCGTGTGCTTTCGGGGCGCGGATAAAGGAGCAAGATCCTATGTTGGCAAGACCAGAGACGTACCAGCACGTCCATTATGGCTGGGATGACGCGCAGGCGGACGCACTCGATCCGGTGGCGCGGTTGATTTACCGCTCCAACCTGCTCGGCTCGGATGGCCGGATCACCAACACCGGGGGCGGCAACACCTCGGCCAAGCTGACCGAAGCCGACCCCCTATCCGGTGCACCCGTCGAGGTCCTCTGGGTCAAAGGCTCCGGCGGCGATCTGCGGACGGCCAAGCGCGAGAACTTCTCCTCGCTCTACATGGACAAGCTGATCGCCCTGCAAAGCCACTATCATCATGCCCCCCATCGTGGCCCGAAAACCCCGATCGAGGATGCCATTGTTGCGCTCTATAACCACTGCACGTTCAATCTCAACCCGCGCCCGTCGTCCATCGATACCCCGCTCCACGCCTTTGTGCCCTACAAGCAGGTCGATCACACCCACCCCAACGCGGTGATCGCCCTGGCGGCGGCGCGCAATTCCGCGCGCCTGACCCGCGAGATCTACGGCGACGAAGTGATCTGGACCGCCTGGCAGCGCCCCGGCTTCGACCTGGGGCTGAAGCTGGAACAGGTCGTCCGCGAACACC
>JBBSEL010000446.1:0-4547 GCA_038239755.1 Chloroflexia bacterium
CGATTGTCCCTAAAAAGGTGGCCTGACAGCGGGTACTAATACAACAACGAGCCGCTGCCCGCGTGGTTGTGCGGAGCGGCGGCGGGGGCAGCGCGCGGGCGGCTCAGGCGGTGGGCGGCGGCGCGGGCTGGTTGCTGAGGATGGCGTTGAAATACTGGACGGCCTCGGCCCCGGCGTGCCCGGTGCAGGTCGCCGCCGCCGCCGGGTCGGGCACGGCGGCGCAACTCCGTAGCTCCTGGGCATAGCTGGTCCAGACCAGGGTCAGCAGCGAGATCTGGTTGTCGGCGCGGCTCAACTGCGCGGCGGGGCGGGTGAGCAGCCAGTTGATCACCCCGATCAGGGTCGCGCCCGGCCCCAGCAGCAAGGCCCAGAGATTCGCCTGCCCGCCCAGCACCCAGGTCACGCTGATGGCGACGCCGACGATAACCAGCCCGGCAGTGCCGAAGGCAACAAGCAGGTTGAAGGTCCACTGCTGCCGCGCCCGGCCTAATGCTTCGCTGAACGCCTGGTTGACGTAGGACGGGACGGCGGCCTCTGGCGCGACAGGGTGGGCGGCAGCAGGCGGAGGTAGCGCGGGCACCCCCGGCGGGGCGGGCAGGGCGCGCTCTGCCGGGTGGTCAGCCTCGGCCTCCGTCTGGGGCAGGCCGGGAAGCAGCCGCCGCAGCAAATCGGTGGTCAACTGGCGGTTGGTGGGCACCCCATCGGGTGCGCTGGGGGCGAGGCCGCGCTCGGCAGGCGGCGGCGCGGCGGGCGGCGCTCCCGCTCCGGTCAGGCGTGCAGGCAGGAACGCCACGATAATCCAAAGCAAGGCGGCGACAAAGACCAGCCCCAGCAACAGCATGATCCACAGGGCCGCGAACGGGGCGATGGCGATGCCCGCCGCCAGCAAGACCAGCCCGATCAGCCCCAGCACCCCCAGGATCGAGGTGACCCCCGGCGGGGCCGGGCGCGGCAGGGCTAGCTGCGCGTGTCGCCGCGTGGCCGCCTCCAGGCTAGAGCCGGGGGTGGCGAGAACCGGAGCAGGCGGCGGCAGAACCGGGACCGGCAGAGCAAGAGCCGGGGCGGGGGGTGGCGGGGCCGGAAAGTCGGGTGGGGGCGACGGGGCATCGGCCCCATCCCAGGCGGTGCGATCCACGCCGGACTCGGCGGCGGGTTCGGGCGGAACCTCTGGCAGGGTGATCGACGGGCTGTTCGCCGCCAGGGCGGGCAAGAAGAAGCGGCGCGCCGGGGCGGGGGTCGGGGCGTGCGCGCTGTTGAGGGAGAGCACATCGGTGCAATAGATCACCACGGCGGAGAGATTATCCTCGGCCCCGTGGAAGAGTGCCGCCGCCAGCAGATCGCGGGCCAGCAGATCGGGCTGGACCTCCCGCATCGAGGCCAACGCCGCCAGCAAGTAATCGCGCAGGGCGGAGGTGTCGAGCGCGCCGTACAACCCGTCGGAACACAGCAGCACCAAATCGCCCCGGTGCAAGCTCAGGGGCGGGGCAAAATAGGGCTGGGGGGGCGCGGCGGTGCCCAACGACTGGAGCAAGATGTTGCGCATCGGGCTGGTGGCGGCGGCTTCGGGCGTGAGCACCCCCTGGCGCACCTGCTCTGCCGCCAGCGAATGGTCCTGGGTCAGTTGCAAGACCCCTTCGCTGGGCCGCACGAGGTAGGCACGGCTGTCGCCCACGTTGGCAACCCACAATTGGTCACCCTGGATCGCGGCGCACACACAGGTGGTGCCCATGCCGTGCCGTCCGGGCGCTGCTGCTGCGGCCCGCACACGACTATGCGCGGCGGTGATGGCGGTTTGCAGCATATTGCCCGGCTGGCGGACCGGGGCGGCATAGTAGCTTTGCACCAGTTGTTCGACCCCCAGGCGACTGGCAAGCTCCCCGGCGGCGTGGCCCCCCAGGCCATCGGCCAGCACAAACAGGCTCCCGCGATCGCTGTCCGCGCCATCGCCGGGCTGCACCACCCCCAGCGCATCCTCCTGATCCTCCCGCCGCCCCAGGTCCAGCGCCGCCCCCACCCGCAGCAGCGCCATCCGGTGCTCTGCGCCCGGCGAACTTTCCCGGCGCGTGCCAGCCAACGTCGCCATATACTTCCGGTCTCCTCCTAAACCACTACCCGTCTATCCGACCCATCACCCATCACATAATAACGCATCACGTTTCACGTTTCACGTTTCACGCAACAACTCCGCCAGCACTTTCCGCAACCCCTGCACCCCCGCCGCTTTGGGCACGCGGGCGACCGGCCCGGCAGCGGGCAAGGCCGCCAGCCGGGTGCCCACGGCGGGGTGATCCGCCGAACTGGAGAAAAGGATCACCGGCACCTGAGCCAGCGCGGGCTGACGACGCAACGCGGCCAGCAGGTCCAGCCCATCGCTGCCCCGCAGCCGCAGATCCAGGATCACCGCCGCCGGAGTCGTGCGCGCCGCTAGCTGCAACGCCGCCCGCGCCCCCGCCGCATGGTCGCACCGATACGCCGCTCCCAGCCCCAGCGCCACCAACTCGGCCACGACCGGATCATCTTCGACTAGTAACACCCGGATCGGGTCCATGCTGGCTCCTGGCGCGGAACGTGAGGCGTGAAACGTGAAACGTGAAACGTGATGCGTATTTTGCTTCTTACTTCTTACTTCTTACTTCTTACTTTCTGATCCCTGATCCCTGCTCCCTGCTCCCTGATCCCTGCACCCTGCTCCCTTAACCCTCGACACGCATCACTTTTCACGTTTCACGTTTCACGTTTCACGCCTCATACACCGCTTCGGCGGGCTGGAACGGGAGGCGCAGGGTGAAGCGGCTGCCCTGGTTGAGACGGCTGTCAACGGTCAGGAGGCCGCCGTGGAGTTCGGCCACCAGCCGGGCGATGGGCAAGCCCAGGCCCAGGCCCCGTGTTTCACGGCCCAGGCGGCGATCCACCTGATAGTAGGGCGCGAAGATCGCCGCCATCTGGTCGCCGGGGATGCCCAGGCCGGTATCTTCGACGGTGAAGACCAGTTCCCGCCCGTGGGCATAGGAGAGCGCGCAGCCGATGGTGACCCGCCCGCCCGCCGGGGTGAACTTGATCCCGTTCTGCACCAGATTGCCCAGGGCGAGGCCCAGCAGCACCGGGTCGAGCAGGGCACGCTGCGGGGCCAGCAAGGGGTCCACCGTCAACTGAAGCTGGAGGTCGGCCCGGCGTGCTGCGTCGGCATAGCGGCCCACCACCCCCTGCATCAGCGGGGTCAACGCCACCGGCACCCGCTCCAGGGGTTGCTGGCCGGTGCGCAACTGGTCAAGCTGCATCACCCGGTTGAGCAACTCATAGTGGCTGTCGAGCAGCGTATAAGCCACGCTCAACCGCCCGCGCAACTCGTCCGACATCGGCAGCCACAGCCCGTTGAGCGCCGTCTCGATGATCATGTGGACCTTGTCCAATGGTTCACGAAGTTCGTGGGCGGCCATGCTCAACGATTGCATCTGGCCCTGGATGGCCGTGGTCAGCCGGATCTGTTCGCGGGTGGCCCCCAGCACGCTGGCCGCCAGCACGGCGACCAGGCTCACCGCCTGCCGCCGGGCAGCATCCAACGGGAGCCGGCGACGCCACCCGGCGAACAACACCCCCACCTCCACCCCGTTCGCCAGCAGCGGGGCGAAGGCCATCGTACGGATCCCTTCGGCCTGTAACCAGCCGCTGGCCGCGTCGGCGGTTTGCGCCGTGACATCAGCGATGAAGTAGGGGTCGGGATGCTGCTGCGCGTTGTCCAACACCCGGCGCAGCAGCGCCAGCACCGCTGGGCTACCCGCCACCGCGCCCGGCCCCTGGTTGCCGCTTTGCGACGGCACTTCGGGAGCGGTCGCGCCCGCCGGGAAGAGAACGATCAGGTCGGCCCCCAGGGTTTCGCGGGCCTGGCCCACCAACTGGTGATAGAGCCGCGTCTCGTCGGCCTCCCCGGCCAGGGCGGGCAGGGTCTCCAGCAGATCCTGGGCCTGCCGCTCCTGAAGGAGCCATTGCGCGGCCAGCCCGTGCTGGAAGAGGAGGCTGGTCAGCAGCGCCGCCTGTGCCCGCAGCACCCGTTCATCGTCGGGCGAAAAGGCGTAGGGAGCGGGGCTTTCGAGCAGCAGCACGCCCAGCGGAGCGACCGGGGTGCCCACCGCGTCGTGGAGAATCAGCGGCAGCACCAGGCTGCTGCGGGCCACCGGATCGAAGGTGGGCTGGGTGTGCCCCGGCACGGCGCGCAGGTCGGGCAGGTAGCGCGGCGCGGTGCCGAGCAGCAACGCCTCGATGCCCGGCGGGATCGGCGCGGGCACCGGCCCCCCGGCGGTGGCATGAAGCGCCACCCCTCCATCGTGGGTGCGCAAGAGGAGGTAGACCCCGCCCGCGTCGGTGACCTGGGCGACATGGTTGATCATGCGGTCGAGTAGCATCGCCAGGGCGGTGGTGGGCCAGGGCAGCGGCGGCGGATCGTTCAGGCCGGGCGGCAGGTAGGGCAACGCGGCGCTCCCGGCCTGGAGCAGCCCCAACCGGCGCTCCTGCTGCAAGCCGTCCAGGGTGCCCCCCAGTTCCCCGGCCAG
>JBBSEL010000447.1:0-4547 GCA_038239755.1 Chloroflexia bacterium
ATGCGCCCGATGTCGCCGGTGAACAGCCAGCCGTCGGGGGAGAGGACGGCGGCGGTGTCGTCGGGGCGGTTCCAGTAGCCGCGCATCACCTGGGGTGCCCGCACCGCCAGTTCGCCCACGTCCCCCTGTGGCAGGTCGGCGTGGGTGTCCATGTCCACCACTTTGGCATCCACGTCGGGGTAGGGGACGCCGATGCTACCCAGGATCCGGTCGCCGTGGAGCGGGTTGCAGTGCGTCACCGGCGAGGCTTCGGTCAGGCCGTAGCCTTCCACGAGGTGCCCCCCCGTCAGCCGCTCGAAGGTTTGCGCCACTTCGACCGGTAAGGGCGCGGCCCCACTGATGCAGGCATTGATCGAGCGCAGGTTGTACTTGCTCACGTCGGGGTCGTTGCTGATGGCGATGTACATCGTCGGCACGCCGGGGAATTGGGTCGGGTGATATTTCTGGATCGTCTTCAGCACGTCCTTGACCTGGAAGCGGGGCAGGAGGATCATTGTCGCCCCGACATAGATCGACAGGTTCATGCTGGTGGTCATGCCGTAGACGTGGAAGAAAGGGATCACCCCCAGCGAGATCTCGCTGCCATCGGTACGCATGTCATGCAGCCAGTGACGGCACTGGATCGCGTTCGCCACCATGTTGCGGTGGGTGAGCATGGCCCCTTTGGCGACGCCGGTGGTGCCGCCGGTGTATTGCAGCAGCGCCAGGTCGTCGGGACTGACCGCGACGGGGGGCAGTGGCATACCAGGCGTGCGCATCAGTTCCGGCCAGAAAAGGATGCCGGGAGCGGGGGGCACGTGGACTGCCGTCTTTTCCCGCCGCTCTTTGATCGGGTAGAGCAGGCTCAGCACCGGGGGCAGGTATTCTTTGATCTCGGTGACGATGATGTGCTTCAGGCCGATGCTCGCCTGTACCTCCTGGATGCTCGGCACAAACATATTCAGGGTGATCACGATCTGTGCGCCCGCGTCTTTGAGCTGGTACTCGATTTCGCGGGGCTTATAGAGCGGGTTGGTGGGCACGACCACGCCGCCCGCCTTGAGTGTGGCGTAATAGGCGATGACAAATTGCGGGCAGTTGGGCAAGAGGAGGGCCACCCGGTCGCCTTTCTCCAGCCCCAGGTTCCGCAGCGCCGTCGCCAGCCGCTCCGCCTGCGCGTTCAACTGGGCATAGGTCAGGCGGGCACCGAAGAACACCGTCGCGGTCTGGTGCGGCAGCTGGTGCGCGGTGTCTTCTAGCAGGCGGTGCAGCGGCACCGGAGGGTAGGCGACCGTGTGCGGCACCTTCGCGTCATAATGTTTGTACCACGGGCGATCCATCGTTGGCTCCCTTCTCTACACGACCGGTGCGGCGGAGGGTCGGCCCCGCTGTGTAGCTCCCCCGCACCCGAACGGCGAACTCTGCACTTGTACACCAGACGATTTTTGCTATGCCTCTGCGGTTCTTATTAACAGACACCCGTCAAGCGCGAACAGCGTTCAATATGGCAGCGATGACGGCCTCGGCGGCCAATGCCCCCACCTGGGTCACCACGACCGGCTGGGGCAGGGGCGGGCTGATGCTCATCAGCCCGGCCATTCGCTGCTCGCGTTCCGGGCGGGGTAGGGCCAGGGCAAAGATCGTGTCGCCATCGAACATGCTGTGCGTCGGGGTGACGGCGCGGGCCAGCCCGGCGTTCGCCATCCGCGCCACCACCGACAGCGCCGTCTGGTCGAGCGGGGCGTTGGTCACCACCACGCCGATCACGGTGTTGAACGGTGCGTCCAGGCCCGGCAGGCGCGGCTGGATCATGCCGAACGTGTCGGTCGGGGTGAGCAGGTCGAGGGTGGGGATGAACCCGCCCCCGCCCGGCGCTTGCACCCCCGCCACGATCTGCCCGGTCGCCGGGTCGCGCACTTCGCCAAAGGCGTTGACGACCATCAGCGCGCCGACGATCAGTTCTCCCGCCCGGAACGCGGCGTAGCCCACCCCGCCGAGGCTGCTCATGGTGTGCCCGGCGATGCGCCCCACCCGCGCCCCTGTGCCCGCCCCGATCCGGCCCTGCGGCAGCGGCCCGTCGTGGGCGGCGGCAGCCTGGCAAGCGGCGTACCCGGCGGCGGCATCGGGCGCGGTTCCGTCCACCGCGCCCTCGTCATAAATCACCGCTGCTGGCACAATCGGCACCGGCAGCGCCGTCTCGCCCACCGCGTAGCCGATGCGCCGCTCCCGCAGGTAGCGCATCACCCCATCGGCGGCGGCCAGCCCGAACGCGCTGCCTCCCGTCAGCAGCAGCGCATGGGCCGTCCCGACCAGCCCCCCAGGCCGCAACACATCCGTCTCCCGCGTGCCCGGTGCCGCCCCACGCACCTCCCCGCTCGCCACCGTCCCCGGCGGGCAGAGGATCACGGTACAGCCCGTCCCCCCATCCGGGTGCGTCCAGTGGCCCACCCGCAGCGGCAGGTCGGTAAAATCGGTCGGGGTGGCGGGCATGGGTGGGTTCCTTTTGTGCGTGAAACGTGAAACGTGAATAGCTGCGTATTGCGTATTGCGTATTGCGTATTGCGTATTTTGTTGATCTATGCCTGATCCCTGATCCCTGATCCCTGATCCCTGATCCCTGACTCTCGCCACGTTTCACGTTTCACGTTTCACGTTTCACGTGAGCCGGGCGAGAAGCTGGGCGGCAAACGTGGCCGGGTCCGCGACCACGCCCCAGGTGGCCCAGCGGAACAGGGTGGTGTGCGGGTCGGCGGCGACGGCGAGGACGAGGCGGGCTTGCTGCATGGCGACCACCTCTTCGGGGTTGCCGCTGACACCCAGGCCGGCATAGAGGTCGGGGCGCACGGTGACGCCGCGGATGCTGACTTCGCGCTCGGCGGGTGCCCACCCGGCTTCGATGGCCTCGCCCGTCGCGCCCCATTCGCCGCCCAATGCTGCCGCCAGCCGGGGCACCAGGGCAAAGCCCTCGGCGCTGCCCAGCCCCGCCCCGCCGACGACGACTACCTGCGCCCCGCGCAAGGCTCGCCACGCGGCGACCTGCGGGTGCCAATCGGTGGATTCGGGGGCAGGGACGTCCTCCCTATCGGATGCAATCAGGCTGCTGGGCCATTGCACGCCCAACGCGGCCATATCCACCGTTTCGGTGTCGCCATAGCGCCAGTCGTCATAATACGGTTCGAGCGTCGCACCCGCTCCGAGGGTGATCACCGTCGGGCGGTCGCCGGTCCCGGCATAGGTGGTGGTCAGCCGCCCGCCCCAGCGGCGGACCCCGGCACTGGGGGCGCGGGTGTACGAGTCTACTTCCAGCGTGGTCGGATCGGCTCCCTGAATCAGCCCCGCGCCCAGGCGATAGGCGAGGCGGGGCGCGAGGTCGCGGCCCAGCGCGTCGTCACCCAGCAGCACGATCTCCGGCGCACCCTGCCTGGCGAGAGCGGCAAGGGCGGCGGTATAGGCCGGGGCGCTATAGGCGGCGAGGGGGCGGGCCTCCAGCAGCAGGACCTTGTCGGCCCCGTAGGCGATGGCCTCCTGGCCGGGCGGGGTGTCGCCGTCGAGGCCGCCGAGCAGCAGGGCGGTGACGGGGGCACCGAGTTGGTCGCCCAGGGCGCGGGCGCTGGCGAGCAGTTGGCGGCTGGTGGGGGTCAGGGCGGCCTGGGCGGTGGTTGCCAGAACCCAGATGCCGTTGGCGGGGGTGGGGGTATCCATTATTATATCCGTCCTTGCGCTTTCAAGCTCTGGAGGACCACGGCCACACTCTCTTCGACCGGCCCGGTCAGCCGTTCGCCCGTCGGCGCATCGGCCAGGGCGTTGCGGCGGATCACGGTGCGCGGGGTCAAGGCTCCGGCGGCGGCTTCGTCCAGCCCCAGGCGGGCGGTGTCCCAGGTGTCAATGCCTTGCTTGCGATAGGCGACCAGTTCGCGCCCCAAATGGGTGTACCGCGCCGGGCCGCTCACTTGCCGGGCGACTGACACGACGGTGGGGAGGCGGGCTTCTAGTGTCCGCGTGCCGTTGTCGCTGACCAGCTCAGCCCGCAGGGGGCTTTCTCCTATCGTCAGGCGGCTGACGCCGGTAATCTGGCTCCAGCCTAGCGCCTCGGCCAGCATGGGCACCAGCGGGTCTGGCCCGCCGTCGGGCGCTTCCGCTCCGCTCACGACTAAATCCACCGGCGCATCCGCCCCGATCTTGCGGATCGCCGCCGCCAGGACGGTCGCCGCGACGGCGGGGTCGCTCCCGTAATCGGGGGTGTCCAGCAGGATCGCTCCCGTCGCCCCCCGTGCCAACGCCGCGTACAATGCCTCCTGGGCAGCGGCGGGATCGTGGACGGCCAGGGCCAGCGCCGTCACTTTCGAGTCGGCCTCGTTCTCGGCCAGCGTCAGGGCCAGATCCAGCGCGTTGCGGTCGCTGGGGTTCAGCACCCAGGTGCCTTCGCCCCAGGCCAGCAGCCCGACGGCGGTGCCGGGGCTGACCTCCGGTTCGCCGGTCTGCATATTAAAGCGCGGTTTCTCCCAGCCGGGGGCCGGGCGCACAATGACGACAATGTTCATAAGCTCGCTCCGCTCTGCTGATTTTGG
>JBBSEL010000448.1:0-4537 GCA_038239755.1 Chloroflexia bacterium
ATGAGCGCGTCCGGGGCTTCCTCGAAAACCGGCAACTATGGACGCAGATCGCCCCTGCCGACCGGCCCTATGCCTCCGGCTCGATCATGACCAACAATATCCAGGTGGCGTTCCTGGCCTTTGGCGGCGGGTTGCTGCTGGGGGTGGGCGCGGTGCTGGTGCTGGCGCTGAACGGGTTGCTGCTGGGCGGGGTGGCCGGGCTGGTGCAGGTCTACGGGCTGAGCCTGGACCTGTGGTCATTTATTTTGCCCCACGGGCTGATCGAACTGAGCGTCATCTTCATGGCCGGGGGGGCCGGGCTGCGGCTGGCCGATGCCCTGATCCGGCCCGGCCTCCTCTCGCGGGCCGAGAGCCTGCGCCAGGCCGGGCGCGAGGCGGTGCAGATGGTCATGGGCGGGGCCTCTCTGCTGGTCATCGCCGGGTTGATCGAGGGCTTCATCTCGCCGTCGTCCCTGCCCTTCTGGGTACGAATCCCCTTCGGCCTGCTGATGGGCACCCTCCTCTATCTGTACCTCATTTTTGCCGGGCGACCTCATCGGCAACGGCGCGCCCGCCCATAGCGTAATGGGTTGGATGAGTCGCATGGTACAACACCGGTAGGTCAAATGTCCTACCGGACAGCCCCTTTACCCCGTAACGCAAGCAAGCACTCCACAATTATACAAATACCTGGCAAACACCAACACACCTGTCTAAGCAATATTACGCTCCCGGCAGTATCCACAACGGCGCACCGGGCCCCGTCAGCCCGGGTCGCTCGCGGTTATTGGTCTGCCGGGGAACCTGCTGCCGGGGCGACCTGGCACATCCGGCAGCGCCATTGCAGGCATCTGGTCTCCCCACCGGTGCCTGACCGAAAGGAGATACGGTTTTGAAGCGTGTAGGAACTCTCCTCCTGGTCTGTGGAATGGTTTTTGTGACACTGCTGAGTGGCCCGGCAGCCGCCGCGCAAGGAATGACCGGCCCGGCAGCCCAAACCGCCGGGACCACCTATACCGTGGTCGCCGGGGATAACCTCTCCAGCATTGCCCAGCGCGCCTATGGCAACGCCAATGCCTGGATCGTCATTTGGAATGCTAATAACTGGATCGTCAACCCCAACTATCTAATTTCAGGATGGAAGCTCACCATTCCAGGTAACGGTGGTTCACAACCCGCTCCCCAACCTGCCCCAGGAGGCACTTATGTGGTGCAAAAGGGTGACAACCTTTCCTCGATCGCGATGCATTACTACGGCAACGCCACCTCGTGGGCCTGCATCTGGGCGGCGAACAACTGGATCGTCAACCCGAGCTATCTCCTGCCCGGCTGGGTGATCACCATCCCGGCCAGCGGCTCCTGCGGTGGTGGCGCGCCCAATCCTACGCCGCAACCACGCTATCACACGGTGGCGCGGGGCGAGACGCTCTCCGGTATCGCCTGCTATTACTACAGCGATTGCAACTATTGGCGGATCTACAACGCCAACACCAACGTGATCTGGAGCATCAACTATCTTCAGGCCGGGTGGGTTTTGCGGATTCCGTAACCAATTTCAACGCAGAAAATAGACAGACTGGTTAGTCCAGGCAGCTACCCAGTCTTTTTTGCCACGCCTAATTTATAGGGTATAGATCTTGCTGTGTTTGCTTGATACTGAGTACCGGCAGCACCTCCTGCCGAACGCCGGTTAACAGAGCTGCCTGTGGCAACAGCGGTATTGAAGGTTAAAGACGACCGGACCAAGTCGTGGGCGAAGGAGAGACTGTGTGACCAACAATGCGCTTACGCCGGAGACCCCCCCATCTGACCCCGATCTCTGGGTGCTGGTGGTGGACGATGACCCCTATATACGAGATGTGGTGGCACAGCTATTAGAGGGCGAAGGCTATCAGATTAAAGAAGCAACCAACGGAGCGGAAGCCCTGGGCGTGGTCAACGAAGCACAGCACCAACCGAACGTGATCCTACTGGACCTGATGATGCCGGTGATGGATGGGTGGGAGTTTGCCCGGCGCTTGCAGGAACACATCCCCCCGTTGAACATCCCGATTATTGTCCTATCGGCAGCCCGGCTGCCCAACGAGCGCCTGACCGTGTTGGGTGCGCGGGCCTTGCTTGCCAAGCCGTTTGACGTAGACGAACTGCTGGAGCAGGTCGCCCGGCTGATGGCGATCAAACCCGGCGAGGAGGCTCCCACCCCACCAGACACCGGGACCCCGCCCGCGTAAAGGGCCAACAACGTCCTCAACGAGACCGGGACCTCCTACAGGCCCCGGCCTTTTTATGCCAGTTGCTCCAGCGTTTTGAGTTGGGCGGGCGTGCCGATCACGATCAGCATGTCGTCCGGCTTCAGCGGGACGGTCACTGCCGTGAAATCGGTCAAAATCTGCCCGGCCTGGGTGGTGACGGCGAGCAGCGTCGGCCCGGCCAGGAACCGGGCGCGCACCTGGGCGGGGGTGCTGCCCTGCAACTGTCCGCCCGCCGACACGACCACATGCTCCAGGCGCAGGTCGTGGGCGGGGTCCTGCTTCGCCGCCAGCCCGGTCATCACGCTGGACACAAAATCCACCACCGCCGAGCGCACCGCCAGCAAAGCGAGGTGCTGGCCCGCCAGGGTGTAGGGCGACAGCACCCGGTTCGCCCCCACGCGCAAGAGCTTGGCTTCGGCCCGCCCGTCGCCCGCCCGCGCGATAATGTGCAGGTTGGGCACCAGCACCCGCGCCGAGAGGGTGACATAGATATTGTCCGCGTCGCTGTCAACCGCCGTGACCAGGCTGCGAGCGCGGACGATCCCCGCCGCCAGCAAGACATCGTCCTGCGAAGCGTCGCCGCACAGCGCCAGGAACCCGTCGCCGCGTGCCGCGGCCACCCGGTCCTCGCGGCTGTCCACCACCAGGCAGGGCGCGCCCTGGTGGAGTAGCTCCCGCGCCACGGCCTGCCCCACCCGGCCATAGCCACAGATAATCACATGGTTATGCAAGTGTTCGATCATCCCGCGTACCTTCCGGCGGTTCAACACCCCGCCGATGCGGCCTTCCACCACATACTGGACCACCGTGGCCCCGATATAGGCGGCGCTGGCGACCCCGACGATGACCAGGGCGATGGTGAAGAGGATGCCTACAGGGTCCAGCGGCTCGACCTCGCGGAACCCGACGCTGCCTAGCGTGATCACGGTCATATAGAGGGCGTCGAGGAACGACCAGCCCTCCAGGACCATGTAGCCCAGCACCCCCAGCCCCAGCACCGCCAGCGCCAGCCCAAAAGCCCGGCGCAATTGCCGGATCAGGGCCTCATCTTCCCTGGTCATTATGCCGCCCCCTCCTGTTGTGCGGGCCTATGATAGCACGGGGCGGCGGGGGTGTCTAGTCGCGGGGTAGGCCAGATCGATCCCGCCGTCTGATAAAGGCGGTTGTTCATGTTTGATATAATACACCAGAGCGGCCTCGTATTCCCCTGCCGCTCAGAGGATGGAGCGTACACCGACGATGACTGAGGCGAACGACCGCCCGGCGGTCTCTGCGGAGATCCGCGACCTGGATGGCGACGGGCAAGATGAAGTGGTGCTGGACAACGGGCCGATGCGCCTGGTGCTGACCCCGGCACGGGGTGGGCGGCTGACCGAGTGGACCGTCCGGCCCGGCGCGGACGCGGCATACAACCTGTTCCGCGCCCATTCGTCTGATCTTATAGAGGATAGTGGGGGCACGCAGTTCCGGCTGGCGCTGGACGGCCAGACCCCCGAAATCCGGCCAGGGCTAGGCCCGGCGGCCCCTGCCGGGCTGACCGACCACTTTCTGCCGCTCAGCGCACAGTTCCGCGACTTTGCCGGGGGCACGGGCCGCGATCTGGCCGACCTGGCGACCGGGGCGTTCGAGGTGGAGGTGTATGCCCTGGGCGAAGGTCAGGAGTTGACCCAGCAGCGGCAAAGTGGCATCCGCGCCGGGACGCGCCTGGCCCCGCTCACCCTGATCAAAAAGGTCAGCCTGGACCCGCAGAGCAACAATCTGGCCATCCACTACCGGATCGAAAATCACAGCGACCGCCCGATGCAGGTTTATTTTGCTATCGAGTGGACCTTCGCCCTGGCGGACGGGGCCAACAAGGGGCACGGCGGCGCGGGCTATTATGAGTTTGACGGCATCCGCGAACCGGGCGACGCGGGCTTCGGGGCACGGGGCAGCGCGCCCAACGTGACGGCGGTGGCGCTGATCGACCCGCAGCCGGGGGTGACGGTGCGGCTGGGCTGGGACCGGGCGGCGACGTTGTGGGTCTGCCCCTCCCCCGCCGGCACCCACGGCGACACCGTGCGTGGGGCCTGCGTCATGCCGGTCTGGGAGCTGCGGCTGGCTCCCGATGATAACTGGGCGATGGGTCTGTGGGCGCTGCCCGGCATCACCGGCCCGGTCGCGCCGCTGCCTCCCGGCCTGGCCGAGCGGATCGCCCGGATCGAGTGGGATGATGAGCCGTGGAAGCGGGGCAGCACCTAAACCGCTGAACGACTAGCAAGCGAGCATACATGAACTGGGTAGACGTTACCATCCTGACCGCGATC
>JBBSEL010000449.1:0-4537 GCA_038239755.1 Chloroflexia bacterium
ATTTGTTTTCTCACACCACGCGTCCCCTACCCCCCATTGAAGGGCGACACCCTGCGCGTCTATCATCAGATCCGCGCGCTCAGCGCCGAGCACCAGATCACGCTGCTCAGCCTGGCCGAGGCTCCGGTGAGTGAGGCCGACTACCGCGAAGTGGCGGCCCTGTGCGAGCGCGTCGAGGTGGTGCCGCTGCCGAAATGGCGGGCGGCGCTGAACCTGGGCACGGGGATCCTGTCGGCCCAGCCGTTGCAGGTCCATTATTATCGGGCCGCCGCCGCCGCCGAGCAGTTGCGGACCCTGCTGGCGGGCGGGTCGTATGATGTGGTCCACGCGACCCTGATCCGGATGCTGCCCTATGTCTGGAACATCCGCCGCCCGCCGGTGGTGGTCGATCTGATCGACTCGTTGGGGCTGAACCTGGCCGACCGACGCACGCAGGTGGGAGGCCCCAAGCGGCTGGCCTACGAGGTGGAGTATCGCCGGGTGCTAGCCTATGAACGGGCGGTGGCCGCGCACTTTCCGGCGCTGGTCCTCTCCTCACCCGCCGACAAGGAGGCGCTGGGGGGCGGCGATCATATCACCGTCATCCCCAACGGGGTAGACATCGAGCGGTTCCCGTTCCACGACCCCGACGGGCGCGCCCCGGCGACGCTGGCCTTCACCGGCAACATGGGCTACCACCCCAACGAGGAGGCGGTGATCTGGTTCGCCGCCGAGGTCTGGCCGCTCTTGCGGGCCAAACGGCCCGATATGCGCTTCCAGGTGGTGGGGACCAACCCGACCGAACGGGTCCGCGCCCTGGCCGGTGACGGGATCGAGGTGCTGGGCCGGGTGCCCGATGTGACCACCTATTTGCACGCGGCGACGATGGCCGTCTGCCCGATGCGCTCCGGGTCGGGCATCCAGAACAAGGTGCTGGAGGCGATGGCCTGCGGCGCGCCCGTCGTCGCAACCGCGATTGCCAACCGGGGGGTGCTGGGGGTGCCAGAACGCGACCTGCTGGTGGCCGACACCGCCGAGACGACGGCAGCCGCCGTGCTCCGGCTGCTGGACGAGCCGGCCACTGCAGCACGATTGGCGCGGGGGGGGCGGACCTTTGTCGAAGCAACCTTCCGCTGGGAGCAGCACGCGGCGCGGTTGGCGGCGATCTATGCGGCCCAGCAAACGCGGACCCCGGTGCTGGCGACCGAAGGCGGATTATAGGAGATGACCACGATCAACAAGCCGACCACAGGGCGACGCCTGAACGTGATGCAGATGACCGACGTGACCGGGCGCGGCGGGGCCGAGAAGGCGCTGGTCGATCTGGCGCTGCACCTGGACCCGCGCCGGTTTAACGTCAGCGTCTGTGCCACGCGCAGTGCGGGCAACTACCAGCACCTGCTCGACGCGGCACGGATCCCCAGCCTGATTCTGGAGCGAAACACCCGCTGGGACGCGGCGAAGCTGGGCGGGTTGGTCCGCGTGTTGCGGCAAAAGCGCATCCATGTGCTGCATACCCACCTGTTCGGGTCGAACACCTGGGGTCGCCTGCTGGGCAAGCTGGCCGGGGTGCCGGTGATCATCGCCCACGAACACTGGTCGTCCAAGGACGAGCGCGAGGTGTGGGTGGACCGCCTGCTCTACCACCTCAGCGACCGGATCATCGTGCCGTCACAGGCGAGCAAAACGCTGGTGATGGAGATGGAGCATATTCCGGAGCGCTATTTGACCGTTATATATAACGGCGTGAACATGACCCAGTTCGCCCCGCAGGATGATACCGCCGTGCGGGCCGAGTTGGGCCTCGCCCCTGATGCCGTGGTTATCGGCTCGGTGGGCCGCCTGAGCATCGACAAGGGCGGGCAGGATGGCCTGATTCGTGCCGTAGCCCAGGTACACCAGGGCCATCCCCAGGTGCGGCTGGTGTTCGTAGGCGACGGCCCGTTGCGCGTTGGCCTGGAGGCGCTGGCCTTTGAATTGGGACTGGGTGAGGTGGTCCACTTCACCGGGCAGCGGGCCGATGTGTCTCGTCTGCTGGGCGCGTTTGATGTGTTTGTGCTGCCTTCCTTGCGCGAGGCGCTCCCGATTGCCGTGATCGAAGCGATGGCGATGCGTCTGCCCGTGGTCGCCGCCCGCATCGGCGGCATTCCCGAAGTGGTCGAAGACGGAGTCACCGGCTGCCTGGTGCCACCCGGCGACGAAGCGGCGTTGGCCGCCGTGCTGGAGCAGTTGGTGGCCGACCCGGCCCTGGTGGCCCGGTTGGGCACGGCGGCCCAGGCGCATGTGCAGCGCCAATTTACGGTTGAACAAATGGTGGGGCGTGTGGGCCAGCTTTATGAGGAATTGGCCCGGCGCAAACTGCGCCGCACCCGACAATAACGGTTGTTATTTTGACGATAAGGATGTTATCTTATGGAACTCCGTACCTATCTAACGAGTATACTGCGCTACTGGTGGCTGGTGTTGTTGTTGCTGGTCGCCGGGGGAGCCACGTCGGCAGTACTGGACCGGGTGAAGCAGCCGATCTACAGCAGCGAGGCCCGCGTGGCCGTGCGCCCTTCGCCCACCCTGTCTGATACCCGCACGATCATTGACCTGGTGGGGCAGATGGGAGCGCGCTATATCGCGGGCACCTTCGCCCAGACGTTCACCTCGGCCCAGGTCCGTGACGTGGCGCAGAAGGCGGTGGGATTGAACGCCGACACCGCCGCCAGCTATCCCCTCCAGGCCAACGTGCTGCCCGATACGGCGGTGATCTCGGTGGGGGGCACCGGCCCCGACCCGACCATCCTGGTCAACTATATCAACGCGACCCTGGAAGCCACGGTCCATGACACCGGCGATCTGTTCCGGGTGATGGA
Organism: Chloroflexia bacterium; assembly: GCA_038239755.1. GTDB lineage: Bacteria > Chloroflexota > Chloroflexia > QHBQ01 > JAICKM01 > JBBSAN01. The sequence continues at coordinate 2,841 of JBBSEL010000449.1, forward strand.
CCTGGTCCCCCTGGAACAGGCCCGCATCCCCCACTCACCGGATTCCCCCCAACCCTCCCGCGATATACCGGCGGGGGCGGGCCTGGGGCTGGGCCTGGGGATCGTCCTCGCCCTGATCATCGACTATATCCGCGGAGTGCGCCCTAATGCACTGCCCGCGCGAACTGTTCCGCCTGCAATTGAGATGGACCTGCCGGTAGGAACGAGGCGAGGCTAATCCTATGGCGCTGCTCGCGGAAGGCCACCCCCTGGCGCAAAGGGGACCTAGCCCGGCTCTCAAGCGCGGCTTCGTTGTGCTGGCCCTGGTCACGGCGGGTATACTCGGGGTGGCCGCCGGGACAGGGGTTTCGCAACTCTATTTGCTGGCCGGGCTGATCGCCCCCTTCATCCTCCTGCTGACCCTGGTCCGCCCGCAGTGGGCCGTCGCCGTATATCTGGTGCTGGTCTACTCCGACCTGCTCAGCCTGCTGACCACCTACCAGGGCCTGCCCTCGGTGGCCCGCTTCGCCGGGATCGTCGTCCTCAGCGCCGTCCTCGCCTACCGGGTGTTGATCCAGCGCCGCCCGCTGGCCGCCGACGAAATGACCTGGTGGATGCTGGCCTACGGTGGGATGGTGGCGCTGGGGCTGGTCTATGCCCGCGACCCCGACCGGGTGATGGCGAACCTCATCGAATTCATCCGCAATTTCATCACCTATATCGCGGTGATCAACATGCTCACCACCCGGCGGCGGCTGCGCGTCGCGCTCTGGATGCTGCTGGCGATGGGCGTGTTCCTGGCCGGGTTAACCATCTATCAATCGCTGACGCAAGATTTCAGCAACAACTTCAGCGGCCTGGCCCAGTACCGGGTCAGTGAAATCAGCGCGGGCAACGATGCGCCCCGCCCCAGCGGCCAGTTTGGCGATGCCAACTATTACGGCCAAGCCCTGGTCATCCTGGTGCCGCTGGCGCTCTACCTGGCCTTCGAGGAGCGCCGCCCGGTGATGCGGCTGCTCGGTGCCGGGGCCGCCCTGATGCTGATCGCGGCGATCATCTATACGTACTCACGCGGCGATGCGCTGGCGGTGATGGCAATTATCGGCGCGGCGATCATCTACAAACGGCCCAACCCGGCCTTCCTCGTCCTGGGAGCAGTCGTGCTGCTCGGCAGCTTGCCGTTGTTACCGTCCAGCTACCTGGATCGGCTCACCACGGTCCTGCAAACGGCGGAGGGCAACCAGCAAACGATCTACAACGAACAGTCGATCCGGGGCCGCGCCGGAGCCAGCCTGGCGGCCATCTCTATGTTCATTGACCACCCGCTCGTCGGCGTCGGGCGGGAAAACTACACCCTCTACCAATTGGAGTATCTAGCCGGAACCAGCCTGGCCTACCAAGCCAAAAGCATCCCTCCGCACGATCTCTATCTGGAGGTCGCCGCCGAACACGGCATTCTCGGCCTGGTTGTCGTGGGAGGCCTGTTGCTGACCGCATGGCGCGCGCTGCTGGAGGCGCGCCGCCGCTTCTTTGCCAGTGGCGATCGGCTCCAGGGGGAACTGGCCGCCTGGATGGCAATCGGCCTGTTCGGCTACCTGGTCAGTAGCCTCTTTTTGCACGGAGCCTATCTCTATAGACGCTGGCTACAAGTTGCGTTGATTATCGCGCTGCGTCCGTTGGCTCGTGCCACCACGCCCGCTCCCGCGCTGCCCGAAAGG
>JBBSEL010000450.1:0-4531 GCA_038239755.1 Chloroflexia bacterium
ACTGCGAACGACCGCAACCGGATCATGCGCCGCTCCTTCTAAATGTGAAACGTGTAACGTGAAACGGGATGCGTGACGAGGGATCAGGGATCGGTGAGCAGTGACCAGAACTTACGCAATACGCAATACGCAATACGCAATACATCATCACGCATCCCGTTTCACGTTTCACGTTTCACGCCGTGTAACCTTGCAACACTCCGATTACGTAGATTCAAGCGAAGAGGTTACGCACGTAAATCGGTGCAGGGACTACACAAGCGGACCGAATCTGCGTATACTAGGACCAGAACAGGGTCACCGCCTCAGTATAGCGGTCCCCGGCGACATGTGCAAGCGCCCGGCAGCGGGGCGGGAGGAACCGACAGCATTGGCAAGAGCGACACCGCAAGCCACCCCGGTGGTTTGCCCCACCTGTCATCAAACCGTCGTCTCCAGCGACGGGTATTGTCCCGAATGCGGATCGCCGCTAACGGGCGCGACCCCAGCAGGCGCGACCCCGGCAGCAGGCGCAGCCCCGGCAGTGTGGGCGACTCCTGCTGCCCCCAGTGCGGCCCCGGCGGCAGGGCCGACCACCTGTGCGGTCTGCGGGACGACCGTTCCGGCAGGGGAAGAATATTGCCCTAATTGTGGTGCCCCAGTTGCGGTGGCCGCGCAGGCCGTGTCGGCGGGATCGGCGGCGATTGCCCCGCCCGGCGCGGCGGTGGGCGGCTTGCCCACGGTCTGCCCCAAGTGCGGCGCACCGGTGCGGCCCAACGCCAAATTCTGCAAAGAGTGCGGCTACCGCTTCACCGCGATGGCGACCTCGCAGCCCGCCGACAGCAGCGGGTTGAAGCAGTTAAAGGTCGGGCAGGTGCTGGCGGGCCGCTACCAGATCACCGAGGTGGTCGGTGGCGGCGGCATGGGCGCGGTCTTTAAGGCCGTAGACACTCACCTCAAGACCCGTGAGGAGCCGCTGGGCCGATTGGCCGCCGTCAAAGCGATCCTCAACACCGACGACCCCGAACTGCTCGCCGCCGCCAACGAAGAACGCGAGATGCTGATCCGGCTGGATCACCCCAATATCGTCCGCATCTATGACATTGTCGAGGAAAACAACATCCCCTACATCGTCATGGCGTTCGTGCAGGGCACCAGTTGGAAGGACATGTACGACAAGAACGGTGGCCCGCTGGCCGAAACCGAGGCGCTGCGCCTCGTGCTGGGCATCCGGGGCGCGTTCGAGTACCTCCACCACCGCTCGCCGCCGGTCGTCTACCGCGACTTCAAGCCGGGCAATGTCATCCAGGTGACCGAGAGCAACGGCCAGACCCGCCAGGTGTTGATCGACCTGGGCACGGCGGTGGAGTATATCCCCGGCCAGCGGCGCGAAGCCTGGGGCACGGTGGGCTATGCCCCGCCCGAAATCGGCGGCATCTGCGAGCAGGCCCCGACGATGGACCTGTTCACCATCGTCAGCACCCTGGCCGCGCTGCTGGGTGTGGACGTGTCCGAGCAGCAGATCGTCGCCCCGCCGCATAACGAGTGGCCTGTCTCGCAAGAGATCTACGACCTGGTGGTGCGGGGCCGTGACCCCGACCCCAGCGTGCGCTTCCAGACCGTCGAAGAACTGTTCGACCAACTGGAGGGGATCAACCGCTTTATCCAGGGGCAAGAGCGGGCGCGGCTGCGCGGCAACACGCCCATGCCTACCCGCAGCACCAACGTCCTGTCGCAATCTCTGGTGCCGGTGCAAAGCACGATTTTCACCGGCAAGCTCTTTTCCGGGACGACGGGCAAGATCAGCGCGTTGCCCGCGCTCAGCACCGCCGACCCTGCCACCCCGGCGCTCCAGTCGGCCCGCGACCTGATGGCGGCGGGCCGCTACAGCGAGGCGCTGGGCCAACTGGATGTGGCCCTGAAGCAGAACCCGGCCAGCATTGACGGCCACCTGCTCAAAGCGGCCAGCCTGAGCAACCTGGGCCGGGGCGACGAAGCACGCCAGGAGATGGACCGCGCCACCCGCCTGAGCACGCCCGCCACCCGCTGGCGGACCTTGCTGGTGCAGGCGCAAACCGCCGAGTCGAACAAGGATTACCCCCAGGCTGAGCAACTATACCGCGACCTGATGCAGCAGGTGCCGGGCGAGGTGTTGCCCAAGCAGGCGCTGGCCGACATCTACCGCCAGACCGGGCGCTATCAAGCCGCCGCCGACCTCTATCATCGCGTGGTCTCTGCTGACCCGGCCAACGCCGATGCCGTGTTGGGCTGGGCCGACAGCCTGGTCGCGCTCGATAATACCGACGCGGCGATCCAGGTGTTGGACGCGGTGAACGAAAATGCGTTGCGTTATGTGGATGCCCAGTTGCAACTGATCGAGCTGTATGTGCAGCGGATCAACGCGACGTTGAGCAACGCCTCGGCCTCGAAGCTGGACGCCTCCGCCCCGATGCTGAGCGGGCTGATCCACGACCTGGGGCTGGCCTCCCGCGCCATCGCCGGGCTGACCGACCGCACCGAGTCGCGCCACTTCTACCGCTTGCAGGCTGAGTGGTGGTATGCAGCCTACCAGTTGGCGCGGCTGGGCCGCTTGCCCCCCAACATCGAGTGGCCCGACGGGCAGCGCCACGATGCCAGTAATACCCGCGAGATCGCCACGGTTTGCCGCGACGCCTACCGGCGCTATCTGCGCCGCGCCCCCGACGCCCCCGACCGCGAAGACATCCTGGCCCGTATCTATTTTGACGTGCAGGAATGGCAGTAGCGTTAGTGGTTGGTGGTTAGTGGTTGGTGGTTAGTGTTGAATAGAGAGTGGAGAACTACCCACTAACCACCAACCACTCGTAAAAAGGAGAATGCCGCACATGGTCATATTTCGAGTCGTCCCGCATCCGGCAGAGGCGCAGGTGTTGCATGGGCAAAATCTGGCGCGGACGATGTATAGCATCGGTGTAGAGGGTGGGAGCGCCGAAGCCGTGCCCAACTTCCTGAGCGTGGTCATGGACCAGTCGGGCAGTATGCAGGGGGGCAAGCTGGATGCGGCCAAGCAGGCGCTGTTGAACCTGCTCCAGCAGGTGCCGCCCCGCGATGATGTGGTGGTGCAGATCACCCTGTTCAGCGATGTGGCCGAAGAACTGCTGGCCCCGACCACCGGGCGGCAGTTGCATGGCCGGATGCAAGAGATGGCCGGGCGCATCCGCCGCATCGACGCCGGGGGCACTACCTCGCTGGGCAGCGGCCTGCGCGTGGCTCTGGCCGCCGCCCGCCGCTATTCCCACTATGTGCGCCGGGTGCTGATCATCACCGACGGCAAGCAAGAGGGCGGCAAGCCGATCAGCGATGCCTATAGCGCAGCGAAAGAACTGGCCGGGGCAGGGCTGCGGGTGGATGCCTGGGGCGTGGGCGACGGCTGGGAGGCCGACCAGCTGCGCACCATCGCCCACACCACCGGGGGCGAGGCCGACGTGATCCCCAATGCTGGGGATCTGGCTGTGGCCGTGACCGATCTATTTGCCGACGTGCAAAGCACCCGCGCCAGTGATGTGCGCCTGGTGCTGAACACGCCGAAGGGGACCACCATCCGCAGCGTGCGCCAGGTCTTCCCCTCGGTGCAAGACCGCGCCGCCAATCAGGTGAACGAGCAGCAGTGGGTGATCCCGATCGGGTCCATTGGGCAGGAGGAGCCGAAATTCGTGGTGGAACTGGAAACCACCCCCCGCGATCTGGCGATGGCCTTCCGCATCCTCGTCCCCAATGTGGTCTACTCGCAGGGCGGGGCCGACCAGACGGTCGAATTGGACCGCAGCACCTGGTTCTTCGTGCGCTGGGTTGCTTCCCCCGCCGAGGTCCGTATGGACGGCGAACTGGCCCGCTACACTGGGGAAGAAGAGATCACCAGCCTGTCGCAAGAAGGGTTCGCCCTGCTCGACATGGGCGCGGTGGACGAGGCGACGGCCAAACTGACCGCCGCGCTACGCAAGGCCGTGCAGATCAACAGCCCGCAGGCGGTCATTCTCAGCAGCGTGATTAACCCGCAGACCGGGCGGCTCGTCTCGACCAACGCCGCCGACGCCGTAAACAAGACTGGCAAGCTCCATACCGGCAAGACCGGCAAACTGCTGGCCGCCACCGGCAAGTTGCCCCCCAAGCAGCAATGAGTACTGAGTACTGAGTGCTGAGTGCTGAGTGCTGAGTTTCTACGTGATGGGTTGGGACGGTGTTTCCCCACAAAATACTCAGCACTCCGTACTCAGCACTCAGGACTTGAACAAGGAGGCTTTCGTATCGCTACTGCAACTGTGCCCCAGGCAGCTCCGGCGGCTCCGGTGGCTCCGGTGACGGCGACCGCCGGACCCCGCATCAATCCCCGCGTTGCCACGCTGCGCGACCGGATGTTGACGGCGGTGGCGGCGGTGGTGTCGTTCGGGCTGCTGGCCGGGCTGATCGCGTGGCAGGCCAACGCGGTCACTTACAGCGCCTATCACACGCTGGTGGACGAGGGGTCGGTCAGCGTGGACGCGGCGTTGCAGGCCCGCGCCGCCGTGCTCGACCA
>JBBSEL010000451.1:0-4529 GCA_038239755.1 Chloroflexia bacterium
ACATGGACCTCCTGCCCGGTGCTGGCGATGGTGACCTTGCGCCCGTTAAACGCCTCGGCGGCGGGCTTCAGCCAGCTATTTAGCTCGCTGGCGTAGAGCACGCTCACTTCCAGCGGCGGCTTGGGCTGGGCCACCGGCCCCACCGCCCCCAGTGTCCCGTGGAAATAGAACTGCCAGAGCAGCACCCCCGCCGCTACCAGCATAAACAGGACAAAGATGATCAGATTCCGTGCGCGCATTCCACACCTTCGACAAGTACTGAGTGCTGAGTGCTGAGTGCTGAGTGCTGAGTTTATAGACACGTCCCTCAGCACTCAGCACTCAGTACTTCTAGAAATAGAGGCTGATTTCCTGGTAGACCTTGCGGATGTCGCTGGTATCCCCGACGACGAGGCGAGTGCGGGTAGCGTCGGCCATCTCTTGCAACGCCGCCTGATCCACGCCCTCATCGTGTCCGTAGGCGATGGGGAAGACCTTGATCGCGTTCAGGTCGGTGTTGGAGCCGCGCAGCCGGGGGATCAGCCCACCCTTGTTCGTGCGGTTGCTGCTGTTGTCCTGCCCGTCGGTCAGCACCACGATGGCGTTGATCCGTGTCTCGTCATGCAACGCTTCCAGCTTGTCCACCGCCGTTGCCACCCCGTCATAGAGCGCCGTCGAGTTGGGGCGGGGCAGCTTGTCGGGATGGTCCAGATAGTCAAGGATCAGCGCCTTGGTCTGGGTAGCGGGACCAAGGGGGACCAGATCGGTGACCTCCCCGCCAAAGACGATGAATCCCAACTGATCCACGTCGCGGATCTGCTCGACAAAGCCGCGAATCCCGTCGAGCGCGTTCTTCAGCTTGTCCTGATCATCCATCGAGGGCGAGACATCCAGCACCAGTTCGATGTTGGACTCTTTGCGGTAGGCGTTCCACAGGTTCTTCACCGCCACCAGCACTTTGGGCTGCGGGATCTCCAGGACCGTCTTGGGCTGGGTGGGGTCTACGCCGAAGGTGGGGGTGAACGGGTCGCCCATCTGCACGTTGGGGTTCGCCGGGCGGAAGCCCAGGCTCAGCGCGTTCTTCTGGTTTTCGGGCAGCAGCAGGAAGTCCTTGAACATCGTCGCTGCCTGGCGCTGATCGGCAGTGACCCAATCGCCGTTGAGGATGATGAACGGGTTGTCGTGGAAGAAGGTGCCTTCCTTCGGGTAGATGCCCACCAGCGGCACCGGCATGTTGGTCTTGTTCAGCTCGATCAGCGTCACTTCTTCCAGCGCCACCGCCGAGATATAATCCATCCCGCCCTTGCGGACGTTCTCTTTAAAGATGGTTGTCGTGGAGCTGTAATGGACGATGCTGTTCTCGATGTTCTTGACGTAATCTTTGACCGTGGCCTGGTTAATATCGGCATCGGTCAGCCCACGCACCTTGTTCGCCCCGGCATAGAACTCCATCGCCACCATCGAGAGGCCGGTGGAAGAGACTTCGGGGTTGGTGTGGGCGTATTTGAACTTGCCCCATTCGGGGTGGCCGACCGATCCCCAGCCGGTGGGATCGTTGTTCAGCGCGATAATATCGGACAGGCCCAGCGCCTTGTTCGGCCAGCCCAGCGCCTCGGCCATCGGCTTCCACATGGCGATGACCACCGGGGTGAGGAAGATCGGGTCCGAATCGCCCGCCAACTCTTTGTCGGCCTCGAAGTTGAGCACCGGCTTCCACAGCGAACTGGACGGCGACCAGACGGTTGGCTTCAACGAGCCGTCGGCGATCTGGCTGCGGGCCACGCCGCTGTCCACGACCGTCGCCGTGACATAGATCGGGCGCTTATCGCCGGGCAAGGTGTGGTGGGCGGCGTTGAACTGCGCGGCTAATGGCTCGATGAACGGTTTCTTCTCCGAACTGTAGGCCATCGTGATTTCCAGGGCGTTGGCCGGTTTCGGCCCACTGCCCACCGTCGGGGTGGCCGATCCGGGTTGGACGGCGCTCAGGTCACAGGCCGAGGTCAGCAGCACCAGCACCAGGCTCAGGGCCAGCAGGGTCTGCGTCGATTTGAGGAACTTCATTACCGAACCCTCCAGGGTGTTTGCGGGGAGTACCAATCTCTAATCACCTGTCTATACGGAAATGGCCGCTTGCACGTCACAGACAGGCGCGAGGACCCCGCCGCAGAGGTCCCCAGGGTCAGTATAGGTCTACCGGCAGATCTTGTCAACGACGCAGGCCCGCCCTTCTTCTAGGGCGGGCGTGAATTCAATGGATACGGACTGCCGACTGACTTTACAACAGCTCTGCCACCTCCCCCGCAAACACTCTCCATCTAATCACGTTTCACGTTTCACGTTTCACTCTCCAGCCAATCACGCATCGCGCATCCCGTCTCACCCCGTCGTCTGCAAGCCCGCCGCGATGCCGTTGATGCTGTGATGGATCGCATCGAGCAGATCGGCGCGGGTCGCAGCGGGGGCATCGTCGGGCAGAGCGCGGTAGCGGCGCAGGAGGGCGATCTGGGCCAGGTGGAGCGCATCGACATAGGGGTTGCGGAGCTTGATCGAGCGGGAGAGAATGGGCGAGTGTTCCAGCAGTGCGGCCTGCCCGGTGATCTGGAGGATGGCGGCCATGCTGCGGTCATACTCGGCCTCGATCCCGGCGAACGCCGCCGCACCATCGGCGGCCAGGGTGGCATAGCGGCGGGCGGTCGGCATGTCGGCGGTGCCCAGGCTCCGTTGCGCGTTGTCCAGCGCCATGGCGAAAAAGCGCCAGCCGCGATACATGGCCTGCAAGCGGGCCAGCCCGCCCGCCGCGATCTCGTCCAGCAGGGCGGTACCCAGGCCGAACCAGCCCGGCAGGTTGGCGCGGATTTGCGTCCAGCTAAAGACCCAGGGGATAGCCCGCAGATCGTCCAGGGCCAGGTCCGCCCCGGCGTGCCCGGCGCGGCTGACCGGGCGCGAGGCCAGGTTGAGCGTGCCCAGTTCGGGGAACGGGGTGGCCTGGCGGAAGAAGGTGAGCAGGGCCGAGTTCTCCTTCACCTCGCGGGTGTAGGTGTCGCGGGATGCCCCGGCCAGGTGTTCCATCATCGTCACCCACTCGTCGGGGGGCGGCGCGGCGGCGGGGCCGCAGGCCGACAGCAGGAGGGCATGGATCACCTGCTCGAAATGGCGCTCAGCAATCGCGGGATGGCCGTAGCGCGCCGAGATCACCTCGCCCTGCTCGGTCACCTTCAGGTTGGGCGCGGTCGCACCCACCGGGCGGGCCAGGATCGCACGCCCGGTCGGCCCGCCGCCGCGTCCCACCGCCCCGCCCCGGCCATGAAAGACGACCAGTTCCACCCCCACTGCCGCCGCGACTTCGGCCATCACCCCCTGCGCCTGGTAGGTCTGCCAGGTGGCCGACAGGTAGCCGCCGTCTTTGTTGCTGTCCGAGTAGCCGACCATCACCTGCTGGCGGTCACCGCGCACCCGCAGCACCTCGCGGTAGAGCGGCCCGGCAAACAGCCGCCCCAGCACCTCCCCGCAGGCGCGCAATTCGGTGATCGTCTCGAACAGCGGCACCACATCCAGGCGGCTGATGGGCGCGGCGGCACCCTCCGGCCAGGCGAACAGCCCCACCTCGCGGGCCAGGAACAGCACGGCCAGCACATCGCTGGCGGTGCGGCTCATCGAAATGATCACCGTCTGGCAAGCGGCGGGACCGGCCAACTGCTGGATATCGTGCATCGCCTGAAAAGTATCCAGCACTTCGCGGGTCGCGGGCGACAGGGCGTCGGCGGGGATGGGCGGAGGGGCACCGCGCAACCGGTCTTCCAGCAACGCCTGGCGCGCCGCCTCAGCCAGCCCGGCATAGTCGGGCACTCCAGTCAGGCCGAGTAATTCGGCCACGGCGGCGGTGTGCTGGTCCGCATGGCGGCGGATCTCCAACTCGGCCAGGTGCAGGCCAAAGATTTCCACCCGGCGGCGCAGATCGCGGATCGGTCCGGCGGCGATCCGCGCCCCGCCATGCGCCTGGAGGCTTGATTCGATCGTCTGGAGGTCGGTCAGCAGGGCGGTCGCGTCGGTATAGCCGCCGGGGTGCCCGGCCTCGGTGCGGCGCAGGCGCTCAGCGATCAGGCCCAGCTTGCGCCGGTAGGGTTCGTCGGCCCACTCGCGGACGGGCTGCACATCCAGTTCTTGCCGGTCCTGCTCGACCCCCTGCAACAGCGCCGTGCTGGCCCCGACCATCCGCGCCGACACGCTCAAATCGCGCCCCAACGCCTGCACGTCGGCCCGGTAGCGGCGGAGGATCGCAGCGCGGGCCAGCCGGGCGGCGGCACGGGTCACATCCGGCGTCACGGCAGGGTTGCCGTCGCGGTCGCCGCCCACCCACGAGCCGCAATGCAAAATCGGCGGCAGGGCCGACGGTGGGAGGCGAAAAGCGGAGCGATCCAGCGCCTCTTCCAGAGCGCGCCCGATTTGCGGGGCCACGTCGTAGACCGTCCCGGCCAGGACATAGAGAACGCTCTGCACCTCGTCCAACACGCTGGGGCGCTCCACCCGCGCCTCGGCGGTTTGCCAGATCA
>JBBSEL010000452.1:0-4524 GCA_038239755.1 Chloroflexia bacterium
CGTCAGCCCCGGAGGGGCGACAGATAGTAGCCCACGGCGCGTGCCGTGGGAAAGGCCCGCCTGTAGAATATAAGCCCCGGAGGGGCGACAGAAATGCCAGGGTGAACATCCCTCTGTCGCCCCTCCGGGGCTAGGCGTGAGGCGGCAACCTCTCCCACGGCGCGCGCCGTGGGCTACCCTCTGTCGCCCCTCCGGGGCTGAAGTACCCACCGTTGCGAGTGGATCACCAAAGCTCCAACCCGGCCCGGCGCAAGCACGAAAGCCCACCCTGAACACACAGAAAGCCCGGCGGGAACCATCCCCGCCGGGCTTTCTTTAGCACTCAGCACTCAGCACTCAGCACTCAGTCCCCAGTCCTCAGTCCTTAGTCCTCGTTCACGGGCCGCCGTAGGACACGGTGACGAACTTGGAGACCTGCCCACGGGTGGCAGAGTTCACCGGACGGTAGTAGGTGCCGGGGCACGGTTCGCCGGGGCTGCCGCAGGGGTAGCCCGACACGATACTGTGCTCCGCCATCGCCTCGATGTACTGGTAGAAGGTACTGCCGGGGGCCACATCGGCAAACGTCGGCGTCACCGGGTTGGGCAGCACATACGCCTGCGCCAGCGCGATCACCTTGGCAAGCTGGCTGCGGGTGATGTTGTTGTTGGGGCGGAAGTAGGAGCCGGGGCAGGGTTCGCCCGCGCCGCCGCAGGGATAGCCCCCGACGATGGCGTGATTAAAGCCCGTTTCCACGTAGTTGTAGAACGTGCTGCCCACCGGGACATCCACGAAGTGCGGGCCGCCGGTCGTGTCGATCGCCCAGCCCGCCGCGTTGACCACCATCTTCATCAACTGCCCACGGGTCACATTGCTGTTCGGGCGGAACGTGTTGTCCGGGTAGCCGCTGACATAGTTGTGGCAGACCATCCAGTTGATGTAGTCAAAGAAGGTGTTGTTGGCCGGGGTGTCGGTAAAGTCGGCGGCGCAGACCACATGGGTCCGCCAGTTCTGGACAATCGGGGCGGTGTTGTTCAGCGAGTGGGCGTTGTCCGCCGAACTGGCCGAGGCATCATCTACGCCGGTGGGGAGACCGTTGTAGAGCACGGCGGGGTTAGAGAAGTTCTGGATGCGCGGGCAGCCACCCACACAGTCGTAGGCCATGATCGTGCGGAAGGTGGTCGCCGGATCCTGGTAGCCGAAGGAATAGGGGTAGGAGCCACCCCCGCTCGCGTTGGCGCGGTCATGTTGGCTGCCCATGTTGTGCCCCAGTTCGTGGGCGAACGAGTAGTAGCCCGTCGCGCAGCCATAGTGGACCACCGCATAGGCGTTGGACTCGAAGGCGGGCGAGGGCGTGGTCATCAGCCAGGCCAGGCCGCAGTACTGCGTGTTGTTGATCAGCAGCACCACTTCGTCCGCGCCGTACTGGTTGCGCAGCGTGGGCACGTTGTCCATATAGCCGTCGGACGGGTTGGTGATCCGAGCCAGGTCGGTATCGAACGTGGCCGACTCGGTGTAGGCCACGGCGGTCTTGTAGACCAGGCGCAAACGCTGGCCGATCCCGCTGTTGGCATAGGCGGTGTTGCTTTCGGCCACCGCCAGGGTGACGAGGTTGTTCATCGCCACGCTGCCGCCTGCCGCCGCCTCTGCCGCCGGGGTCCAGACCACCAGCACATCAATCAGCCCGGTCACGTCATTGGGCTGCGGCTGGGTGACGGTCTTGCCGGTCAGGTTTGGCACCGGCCCCCCGGCCTCGAAGCCGGGCGGGTGTTCTTCGGGGTAACGCGCCGAATCGACTTGGACGATGCGGTGGATACCTGCCCCGGCATAACGCACCTGATAGAGCGCGGCGGGCGTGCTGATCGTGCCGTACATCTGTCCGCCGCCCACAGCCAGGGTCACTTGGCTGTTCGCCACGCCGGGCACATGGCCGAGCCAGGTGGTGGCCCCGGCGGCCTGGGTCACCGTGTCGCGCACGGCGGTCAGGCTGGCACCATCGAACAGGTTGAGGGTCAGGCTTGCCGCCCCCGCTCCGCGCGGATCGGCGAACGCGCTCAGGTCCACCGTCACCGCCCGGCTACGGATGACGGTGGACGGAAGGGTCGCCGCCACCGGGCCATCGGTGGCGCTGGCGGTGAACAGGCCCCCGCCCGACGTACCTAACTGGCGGGCCGTCGCCGCCCCGGTGCCGACCAACCCGGCCAGCAAGAGCAGTACTACCACAAGCGAAAATTTCGAACGCATATAATCTTCCTCCCTATCGTAGTGGTATAGAATAATTAGGTGCGGCTACGCAGCCCCGTGCCCGATAAATATGCCCGATTCCAGCGCCCGATGTCAAGGATTGGGGAGACGTGCGGGGGCTACTGGTTGCCGCCGCCCGAATCCGTGTCATCGCGCTCGTGCTCTTCTTCCGCCTCGGCCCCGCGCGGCGGGCGCTGGGTGTAGCGCCAGTCGTAGTAGTGGCGGCCCACGTTGCCCATTTCCACCTGCCAGGCCGGGACGTTATCGGGGTTGTAGGTCAGCACCCGGCGCTGGAAGGCTTGCATCAGCAGCCACTTGTCTTGCCCGGCCACCCGTGCCCGGACCCAGTACGGCTCGGTGATCGGGTAGCCCAGGGTGGATACCCAATCGAAGATCGGGCCGTTCTGCACCGTGCCGCCCACGAGAATCGGCCCGCTGGCGTTCATAAAGCGCCAGAACACGTCGGCGATATTGTGCCCGGTGGCCGCCTGGTAGTTGCCCAGGCGCAGGCCCAGCGCGGCACGGTCCCCCGCCTGCGCCACCTGCCCGGCCCGGTTCAGCGTGTCGCTGATCACCTGCCCGGCGCGGTCGGTAGCGCGGTTCTCGCCCGCCAGCGAAGCCACCCCGGCCAGGCTGCCATAGGTCGGCGCGTCGGGGCTGTCCACATCCCCGGCGACGGGCACCCCGGCAGGGGCGTAGACGGTGGGATCAAACTCCTTGTCGCCCACCTGCACCCGCCCAGCGATCATCTCGACCACCAGCAGCCCGTTGGTGACATAGAACGGGCTGGTGGGATCGGCCTGGGGATTGTTGATCTCCATCCGCGCCTTGTCGAAGTACTGCACCAGGCGGGTGCCCCCGGCGCTCTGGACATAGGGTTCGCGCAGGCTGGCGAAGCCGGTCGGCCCCCAGGTCCAGCCGCGCCCGGCGCTGCCGTTCGCCACCGGCCCGTCGGCCCGCCCCCAGACATTGGCAAACGCCGGGTCGGCAAACGCGCCGCCCGGCAAGGGGGTCGCCGCGACGGTGGGCGACGGCTGGGGCGGGGCGATCACGGTCGGGGTGGCCGGTGGGGCGGCGGCAACCCCCACCCGCGTTGTATAGATATCCTGCGTTCCGGTGCGGGTGTCCACCCAGGCGACCAGGGCCGAGCCGGGCACCGAATCGATCTGGATATAATCCCCGATCAGCGTGCCGTCAAAGCCGATGCTGGGGTCGCTGGTCCCATCGCTCAGCCGGACGTTGGCCGCGAAGGTGGCTCCGTCGTCGGTGGACTGGGCGTAGTAGCATTGGAACTTGACGTTGTTCGGGTCGTCGCGCCGGTCGAGCCAGGCCACATGCAACCCCCCATCCGGTCCATAATCGGCGGCGGGGAAGAACTGGTCGGCCCGGGTCGTGTCGTCGTTGATCCGCTGGGGGGCGGTCCAGGTGCGCCCGTTATCGCGGGAGAGCGCCAGCAGCGTGTCAGAATTGCCGCGCCCGTAGTCGTTCCAGACTACGGCCAGGGTGCCGGTCTTGGGGTTGATCGTCAGTTGCGGCAGGACGAACATGCGGAACGCGCTGCCCGGCAACGGCGAGGGCGGGCGGGTCACGTCGGTGATCTTCACCGGGGGGGCGAAGGTCTGGCCCCCGTCGGTGGAGCGAGCGACATAGAGATGGCGGCCCCCGTTGTTGTTGAACCAGGCCACGTAGACCGTGCCATCGGGGGCGACCACCGGGAACGACCCCTGGTTGTCGTCCTGCGCCTCGGTGTTCAGCCGCACCAGATCGGAGAACGTTTGCCCGTTGTCGGTGCTGCGGCTCAGCACGATGTCACCGCGTTCGCTGTCCTTGCTGAGCGTGGTGAAGAGGGTCCAGCTTACGTAGACGTTGCCTTTGGTCGCCCCGGCAGAGCGGTCCACAGTCATCCATTCTTTGTCGTTGAAGATCTTGCTGGTGTTCTGGGCCATTTGCACCGGCGGTTGCCAGGTGGCCCCGGCGTCGGTCGAGCGGGCCACGAACAGCCCGCCCTGGGTCAGATCCTCCTGGTTGTAGCCGATGATCGCGGTGTAGGCCACGCCGTCGGCGGTCCAGTCCACCACCGGATCGCTCTGGTTGGGCAGGCTGGCGGGCAGGCCGGGCAGATGGCTGTCGGTCCAGGTCTTGCCCGCGTCGGTGCTGCGATAGTGCCACACCTGCTTGGTTCCGGTGCGCCAGTCTTTGGCCGCCACCAGGACGGTGTTCGGGTTCGCCGGGTCAATCGCCAGGCTCGGCTCCTGCTGCTGATCGGTCGTGTCCTGGTTGGCCCGCACGTTCGGACCCGCC
>JBBSEL010000453.1:0-4516 GCA_038239755.1 Chloroflexia bacterium
CGAGCCGGCCTAAGCCCGCCGCCACACGGGCAGCCCCGGTGCCGCCAGCGGCCCGACCAGCCCCCATCAGCCGGGCACTCCCGCTGATCGGCACGGACGCCGGACCCGAAACGCTGCCGCTCACCGGCGGGACGGGGGATCTAACCCTCGTCCTGGCGCTGATGTTCGGCGTCATGGTGAGCATGGTCGGTGTCTTGTTACGGCTACGCGCCACCCTGCGCCGCTAGCCGCATCGCGCACCATGCCTACGGGCCACCCCTGCCGGGGGTGGCCCGTGTTTTGTGCCTGGGGCGCGGCTTGACAAAGCCGGGCGGCAAACCTATACTTAAGTGCTGGATTGTGATTTATGCCGCAAGAAGGATTTGTACGCCACCGTGTCTGATCAAAAACACATTCGCAATTTCTGTATCATCGCCCATATCGACCACGGCAAATCGACCCTGGCCGACCGGCTGTTGCAACTCACCGGCACCGTGCCTGAACGCCAGATGGTGGCCCAACTGCTCGACAGCATGGACCTGGAACGCGAAAAGGGCATCACGATCAAGGCCCGCGCCGTGCGGATGAGCTACACCGCGTCGGATGGCGAGACCTACGAGCTGAACCTGATCGACACCCCCGGCCATGTGGACTTCACCTATGAGGTGAGCCGCAGCCTGGCCGCCTGTGAGGGTGCCCTGCTGGTGGTGGACGCGGCGCAGGGCATCGAGGCGCAAACGCTGGCGAATGTCTACCTGGCGATGGAACACGACCTGACCCTGGTGCCGGTGGTCAACAAGATCGACCTGCCCTCGGCCCAGCCCGAAGTGGTCGCGGGCGAGATCGAAAAGGTGATCGGCCTACCCGCCGAGGATGTGATCTACGCCTCGGCCAAAGAGGGGCGCGGCGTGCCGGAAATTCTAGAGGCCATCGTCGCCCGCGTGCCGCCGCCCAGCGGACGGCCCGACAGACCCCTGCGCGCCCTGATCTTCGACAGCCACTATGACTCCTACAAAGGGGTCATCGCCTATTGCCGGGTGATGGACGGCGAGGTCAAGACCGGCGACCGGGTAATGATGATGGCGACCGAAGCCCTGGCCGAAGTGCTGGAGATCGGCTGTTTCACCCCCGAAATGACCCCGACCACGGTGCTCCGCACGGGCGAGGTCGGCTATGTCGCTACCGGCCTCAAGGTGGTACGCGATTGCCGCGTGGGCGACACGATCACCAGCGCCGGCCACCCCGCCACCGACCCGCTGCCCGGCTACCAGCAGGTCAAGCCGATGGTCTTCGCCGGGCTGTATCCGATGGATACCGAGGAGTACGTGCTGCTGCGCGAGGCGCTGGGCCGCCTCCACCTGAACGATGCCTCGCTGGTTTACCAGCCGGAAACGAGCAACGCGCTCGGCTTTGGCTATCGCTGCGGCTTCCTCGGCCTGCTCCACATGGAGATCATCCGCGAACGGCTGGAGCGCGAGTACAACCTGAACCTGATCGCCACCGCCCCCAGCGTCGAATACCGGGTCGTCACCAAAGACAACCGCGTGATCGAGGTAGACAACCCCAGCGACATGCCCGACGCCAGCGTGATCCAGAGCGTCGAAGAGCCGTGGATGCTGATCAGCGTCGTCACCCCCAACCGCTACATCGGGGCGATCATGGATCTGGTGACCACGCGGCGCGGAACGTATGTCAAAACCGATTACCTGGACGAGAACCGGGTGGCCCTGTTCTACGACATTCCCCTGAGCGAGTTGATCGTGGACTTCTACGACGTGCTCAAGTCGCGCACCCAGGGCTATGCCTCGCTCGATTATCAATTCGCGGCCTATCGCGCCGCCGATCTGGTCAAACTTGATATCCTGGTCAACGCCATCCCGGTGGACGCGCTGTCGATCATCACCCACCGCGACAAGGCGTTCGCCAAGGGGCGCGCCCTGGTGGACAAGCTGCGCCGCTTGATCCCGCGCCAGATGTTTGACGTGCCGATCCAGGCCGCCATCGGCAGCAAAGTCGTCTCCCGCGAGACCATCGCGGCCATGCGCAAGAACGTGCTGGCGAAGTGCTACGGCGGCGACATTACGCGCAAGCGCAAGCTGCTGGAAAAGCAAAAAGAAGGCAAAGCCCGCATGAAGATGGTGGGCAGCGTCGAAGTGCCCCAGGAAGCCTTTATGGCGATCCTGAGCCTGGACGACGACTAGGAGTGCTGAGTTGGGAGGACTGAGGACTGAGGAGCACTAGCGGCCACAAGGAACCATGCAACCCGGATCTCTGAACACCAACTCCCAACCCCCAGCCCCAACCCCTTTTAGAGGAGCAACCGGTGTCCCGCTACGATACAGACGAAGACCAACTCCAGGACGAAGAATGGGCGGAGTACGATGAGGGCGTAGACGAAGTCGCGCCCACCTCAGCCCCCGCGCCGGGACGATCCCGTCGCCCCCCGCCTCCCCGCGCCGCAGCCACCCTGGCCCCTTATGACACCGATGATGAGGTGTTCGACCAGGGGGACGAAGCGCTGAACCAGGAGACGGACGAGGCGGCAGACGCGCTGCCCCTGACCGGGGCGGACGCTCCGGCAGTCGCCGCTGCTGCTGCCGGAGCGGGCACCCCCGCCCGCCGCGTCGCCGTGCGGCCCACCGCCGCGCCGCCCCAACGCCGCGATCCCACCCGGTCCAAGCGCCGCCAGCCCACCCCCGAAGAGGCTATCAAGGTCCGGCCCAGCGCCGACCCGGTCGCCCGCCGCTCGATGAGCAATGGGGTCAAGCTGCGCGTGGGCATCCTGGCTGCCCTGCTGCTGGTGGTCGTCGGCGGGGCCGCGCTGGCCGGAGCGGGCGTGTTCAATGCCCCGGTCACCTACGTGCTGACCCCCACGCCCGACGCCAGCATCACCGGCACGGCCAACTATAATGCGCCGCCGGATAAAATCGTGGCGAAAGTCAACGACGTGCCGATTATGTACGACGACTGGCAGCGCCGCATTGCTATTGACAAGAACAACATGCTGGCCGATCCGTTCTCGGCGATGATGCTCAACAACTTCGAGGGCATCACCGGCACGCGGGCGCTCGATGTGCTCTACTACGACTCGCTGGACAAGCTGATCAACTTCGAGATCATCCAGCAGCAGGCGGTCAAGGAGAACATGCTCCCCACTGGCGACGAGCAGAAGCAGATGCTCGACCAGGCGCACGCGCACGACACCACCGCCGACAAGACGTTCGACCAGTTCCTGACCGAGCACAAGCTGACCCAGGCACAATATGACCACAACGTACTCGCCAGCGTGATCTATGCGGCGATGGCGAACAAGCACATGCCCACCACCACCGCCGCCAAGAACGACGATGAACGGGTGAGCAAGTTCCTGGAATGGGTCTGCGGGCTACGTAAGGACTATAAAGTCCAGACGTTTGTGACCTTCGCCGTCTATAACCAGGCGTGCACCAGCGGCTTGCCGTCCGACGTGCCGATTGTCGGGGAGCCGACCGTGGAACCGCAAGCACAACCCACCGGCTCGGCCCCCACGCTTGCACCCGGCACCACAGCGATCCCCACGCCCACCGGGCAGAAGTCGGTCGCACCTGCCGTCCCGACCGGCGGAGCCGCCCCCATCGCTACGGCGACACCGTGACGAGGGACGAGGGGTTGGGGGTTAGGGTTGGGGTTCGTGCCCTTATGTTACTAACCCCCAACTCCCAACCCCTAACCCCCAAAAGGCAACACCACCGTGTCTGAACCCGATGCCATGCTCATCGCCACTGCCGCAGCCCGCGAGGCGGGGGCACTGGCCCGCGATTCCTTCCGTGGCAGCTTGCAGATCATGTCCAAGGGGGTTCAGGATATTGTCACCGAGGTTGACCACGCCACCGAAGCGCTGATCTGCGACCTCGTGCGGGCGGCGTTCCCCGCCGATGCGATCCTGGCCGAAGAGCGCGGCAAGCAAGCGGGCACCTCCGGCTACTGCTGGATCATCGACCCGCTGGACGGCACGCACAATTACGCCGCCCAACTCCCCTTCTGGTGCATCTCTATCGCCCGCTACGACGAGCGCGCCGGGCACCCCGACATCGGGGTGATCTACGATCCGCTGCATGACGAACTGTTCGCCGCGACGCGGGGCGGCGGGGCGACCATGAACGGCGTGCCGATCACGGTGAGCACGGTGCCCGATCTGCGCCAGGCGGTGCTGGCCTGCGACATCGGCTATAACCAGGCCATTTCGCGGCGGATGATGCGCACGGCCCAGGAAGTGCAGCCGCGCAGCCGCCGCCTGCGGATCATGGGGTCGGCGGTGCTGGCCCTGGCCTATGTGGCGGCGGGCCGTATTGATTGCTTCGTCCATCTCCACTTGCAGCCCTGGGACCTTGCCGCCGCCTGGCTGTTGCTCAAAGAGGCGGGCGGCACCATCACCACCTGGGAAGGTACGCCGATCACTTTGGAGGATTTCGGCGTGGTTGCCGCGAACGCCACCCTCCATGCCCAGGTGCTGGATCTGCTGGCCGAAGTGGCGAGTTGAGCAGTGAGCAGCGAGCAG